>JALQSY010000057.1 GCA_023264215.1 Candidatus Nanopelagicales bacterium | reverse complement strand
GACCGTGATGACTGTGGCGATGTCCCCGAGGATCTCGTTGAACCGCTCGATGTTCTCCGGGGTGGAGATGGCGGCCACGAAGTCCGCGAACTGCCCCGACAGCGCCCCCGCCACCAACGACAGGCCGGGCGTGATCTTCGGCAACAGGTCCGCCAGCGCCTCAAACGCCGGAGTCAGCTTCAACAGGAACTCATTGGAGAGTGCCTGCTGCATCGCGTCGAACGCCGGCTCCGCGACCTTCGCCGCCGGAACCAAAACTGCTATCGCCGCAGTGACCACTGGCGCGGCGACCGCTTCCGGTTCTGCGACCTTCGCGGCGGGTACGAAGACCGCAAGTGCCGCAGTCTCCGCGACCCCCGCGACCGCGCGAGCCAGGAGCGTCTTGCCCGTGCCGGGCGGGCCGTAGAGAAGGACGCCCTTGGGGATCTTGGCACCCACCGCCTGGAACTTGGCGGGCTCCGAGAGGAACTCCTTGATCTCCTCGAGCTCCTCGACGGCCTCGTCCGCGCCGGCGACGTCCTTGAACGTCACCTTCGGCGAGTCGACGCTCATGCGCTTGGCCTTGCTCTTGCCGAAGCTCATCACGCGCGAGCCGCCGCCCTGCATCTGGTTCATCAGGAAGAAGAAGAGCAGCAGGATGAGCAGCGCGAAGGGCAGCAGAGTGAAGAGCAGACTGAGGAAGATGTTGTCCTGGGGGACGATGACGTTGTAGCCGCCGGGGAGTTGACCCGCGGCGGCCTTCTCCTGAAGCAACCTCTGGAGCTCGACACCCTGGCCGGTGACGTATTGGCTCGTGACCGTCGAGCCGTCCTTGAGGGTGAGCTCGAGCACCTGATCACCGTCTGTGATCACCGCCGACTCAACGCTGTTGGCCTGGATGTCCGCGACGGCCTGGCTCGTGTCGATGCGCTCGGGCCCGCCGATGCCGCTCACCAGGGTCGAGCCGACCAGCACCAGGAGCACGGCAAGCAGGATCCAGAAGAGCGGCCCGCGGAGGAATCGCTTGGCGTTCATCTGGTCGGCATCCCTTGGTCGTCGATACGGCGGCAACGCGCCGCGCCATGGGGAAATTCCTCCCCGCAGCCTCGACGGTACACCGGAGTCGGCCGAGGTGGCTGGTCAGCCGCCGTACACCCTGGGATCCAGGACGCTCACCTGGCGCAGGTTGCGGTAGCGCTCGGCGTAGTCCAGGCCATAGCCGACGACGAAGACGTTGGGGATGTCGAAGCCGACGTACTTGGGCTCCACGGGCATTTGCAGCGCATCGGACTTGCGCAGAAGGGTGAAGACCTCGACCGACGCAGCGCCCCGTGACTGGAGATTGCGCAGCAGCCACGAGAGCGTCAGCCCGGTGTCGAGGATGTCTTCGACCACAAGCACGTTGCGGCCCTCGAGATCGGTATCGAGGTCCTTCAGGATGCGTACGACGCCGGAGGACTGGGTCCCCGAGCCATACGACGAGACGGCCATCCAGTCGACCGTGACGTGGGACTTGAGGTGGCGCATGAAGTCCGCCACCACGATCGTCGCGCCCTTGAGCACTCCCACCAGGAGGAGGTCGCGGCCCGCGTAGTCGGCATCGACCTGGGCGGCGACCTCGGCCAGCCGCGTCTGGATCTGCTCGTCGGTGATGAGGATTTCGGTGATCTCGGATGGGACGTGATCAGCGTCCACACTCACTCCTCGCGGTCGTCTCGTCGTCGATCCGCGACCGGGGGGACGCGGTTGACGGCAAGCCTTCCATACCGCCGCTCCGCGGCGATGGTGCCGGGCAGATCCACCGGGCCCTGGCCGTGCCATTGCGACACCAGCGCCTCCACGCGATCCACATGCTCGGCCGTGAGCGCGGACCCGGGGGACCCTGCCGCGAGGATCGCGGCCCTGATGATCCGGGTGCGCATCGCACGGGGCAGGCGCGCGAGCCCGTCCACGTCCAGCGTCCCATCGGGATCGGTGAGATCGGCGGCGGCCGCGACCGCCAGCGCGTCCAGGGCGTCGGCGTCGTCTCGCAGAAGTCGCGCGGAGCGGGACAGGCCGGCGACGACCTCCGGTCCGAGCGCGTCGACCAGGGCGGGCATGGCCCGGTGCCGCACGCGGGGTCGCGCGTACGCCGGATCCGTGTTGTGCGGGTCCTCCCAGGCCGCAAGGTCCGCGACGCTCGCGCGCACCACCTCACGCGGGAGGTCGAGCAGGGGCCGTCGCCAGCGTCCGGAGACCGGTGCCATCGCCGAGAGCGATCGCGCGCCCGAGCCTCGTGCCAGGCGCAGGAGCACCGTCTCGGCCTGGTCGTCGCGCGTGTGAGCCAGCAGGATCGCCGCTGCCCCCCGGCTGTCCGCCAGCGTCTCGAGAGCATCGCGGCGCGCGATGCGGGCGGCGGCTTCGGGTCCGTGCCCTGAGGGAACGACGTCGACCTCGATCACGCTGACGTCATCGACTCCGAGTCGCGTGCACTCGGCCGCCGCACCGGCGGCCGCCCGCGCCGACTGCTCCTGGAGTCCGTGATCGACGATCCCGACCGCCATGGGACGGCCGGTTGCGACAACACCGCGCGCGAGCGCGAGCGAGTCGGCGCCACCCGAAACGGCGACGAGGACGCAGGCATCCGGTGCAAGGTCCGCGAGGCAGGCCTCCACCGCTCGTCGCACGCGCAGCGTCGGGGACGACTCGTCGCTCACCCGTGCACCCGCCTCACCCACGACTGCGGATCGCCGATCTCCGCCGCGCGCGGGAGTGCCTCCGGTCCGCTCCACACCGCGTTGAATCCGGCCATGCCGACGGTGTCGACCACCGCGCGGACGAAGGCCGCGCCCTCGACGTACTGGCGCAGCTTCGCGTCGAGCCCGAGCAGGCGCCTCAGGGCACCGTCGAGGGTGCCGGCCTGCTGACGCCGCTGATCGAAGCGCGCCCGGATGACATCGACCGACGGCACGACCCGCGGGCCGACCGCGTCCATGACGACGTCGGCATGGCCTTCGAGCAAGGACATCAGC
Organism: Candidatus Nanopelagicales bacterium; assembly: GCA_023264215.1. Next base: position 6,333 of record JALQSY010000057.1, on the reverse strand, counting down.
GCCGTGAGTCGATCGAGGATCTCGCGCTGCTCCTCGGTCTGGATGAGGTCGATCAGGCCGCCCGAATCCCGGGTGCGCCTGCGCATAGCGCTCACCACTCGTCCGATGGCGCTTCCTGCATCGGTGTCGACGGCGCGCAGATAGGCGTGGACCTCGTCGGTGAAGTACGCCGACAGCCAGGGAACGGCCCCGAACTGGACGCGGTGGGTCTCCTCATGCAGGCACACCCACAGGCGGAAGTCCGTCGGGGGCACGTCGAGTTGGCGCTCCGCCTGGACGATGTTGGGGGCGACGAGCATCAGTCGGCCCTGGCCGCCGAAGGCCTCGTACTGGCCGAGCACCTTGGCCGAGAGCCACGCCAGGACCGCCCCCATCTGCAGGGCGGTCGTCCGCGATCCGACGGCGCGCACGACGCGGTTGCCGTCACCGCCGAGCACTTCGCTCACCGGCTCGGTCGCCACCCGCATCTGCTCGACGTTGGCACGCACCCACTCCCGGCGACCGACCACGACGCTGCGATGCGCCTCGAACGGGGCTTCCATGCCCGTCACCTCGGCGACGGGCATGACCGCACGCTCACTGGCCCGGCGCAGTTGGCGGACAGCAGCCTCGACATCCGCGCGGCTATCGCGCGGTCCCGACGAGGCAAGCCGCGCGCCGGTGGCTGCGGCGAGTGCCCAGTCGACGGGTTCGGTCATCCGACGACTCTACGTCGCCGCGCTGCCGGCGGCTCCCTACGAGCGGCAGCCGCAGGCGGCCAGCGCGGCCGCGGCCCGGTCCAGCACCACGCGCGAGGCGTCGACATCGGTCGTCTGATCCGACATCAGCGCGAAGGCCAGGAGCCGGCCATCGGCATCGACCACCGTGCCCGCGAGGGTGGATACGCCGATCAGGGTGCCGGTCTTGGCACGCACGAACCCGGCCGCGTCGCGGGTATCGGGCCCGATGAAGCGATCGTCGAGCGTGCCAGTCAGCCCCGCCACCGGCAGGCCGAGGACGACCGGCCACGTCCACGCGGGTGCCTCGGGGCCGGCGGTCAGGGCCAGCGCGCTGGCGAGCGTCAGCGGCGATGCGATGTCGTCGTACGACAGTCCGCTGCCATCCACGAATACCGCGCCGCTCACCGGTATCCCCAACGACTGCATCGTCGCCAGCGTCGCCTCACTGCCGCTGGCGAAGGAGCCCACTCCCGTTGCCTTGGCGCCAGCGAGGTGGGCCAGGATCTCGGACATGTCGTTGTCGGACTCGGTGAGCATCGTCTCGACCATCGTCGCGACGGGTTCCGATGTCGTCGTGGCGATGACCGGCCCCGTCCCCGCGCCGGCGGTGACATCGCTGACCGTCACGCCGCGGTCCGCGAGCAGGGCCCGGAAGGCGTCCGCGGCTGCGCGCGCCGGATCCGGCTGGCGAGCCTCGGTGCCGGCCAGGCGCGAGCGGTCGACGGTGAGCGGGGATACCGGGGCGGCTATCCCGAGCGCGGGGTAGTCCGCGTCCCAGCCGGGCGCGATCGCCGGTCCGTCGAACAGGCTCGTGTCGTATCTCAAGGAGACCTCGGCGGGGACGGCGCCGGCGACCTGATCAGCGAGTTCGGCGAGCGACGAGCCGTTGGCTGCGACCGACGCAAGGGTGGGATCGCCGGCCCCGATGAGGGTGATGGTCGCATTGGCCTCGTCCCACGCAACGGTGGTCTCGATGCGAGCCTCCGGTCCAAGGGCATCGAGGATCGCGAGCGCCGTGAAGATCTTCTGATTCGATGCCACCGAGCGCGGCATCGCAGCCTCGCGCTGGTAGAGCACCGCACCCGAGGCGACATCGAGGACGATGGCCCCCGCGGATCCGCCGAGGGGTCGGGCATCGAGGATCGGGTCGAGCACCGAGGCGATGTCGTCGGGCGCGCCTTCGGCGGATGAGTCCGGGAGCGGCAGCACCTGCTCGGCCGGCCCGGACGGAGCCGCCTGGACAGCGGCGTACGCCGGGATGGTCGCCCCGAGGAAGAGGACGGCGGCGACAGGCAGCCAGGCGTGGCGCATGCGGCTCCCTCCAGATGGCGGATGCGACCACTGAGGGGCCCGCCATGGGGAAGACTAGGTCAGGTCACCTGTCGAGGAGGTCCCGTGACACCCCAGCCCCTGGAATTCGACGTCACCATCGAGATCCCCTCCGGCAGCCGCAACAAGTACGAGATGGATCACAAGACAGGGCGGATCCGGCTCGATCGGATGCTCTTCACCGCCACCCGCTATCCGCATGACTACGGCTTCGTCGATGACACGCTCGGCCTCGACGGCGATCCGCTCGACGCCCTGGTCCTCGTCCAGGAGCCGACGTTCCCCGGCGTCGTCATCCGGTGCCGCGCCGTCGGGATGTTCCGCATGACCGACGAGGCCGGTGGTGATGACAAGGTGCTGTGCGTGCCGTCGGGTGACGTCAGGCTCGAGCACGTGCGCGACATCTACCACGTGTCGGAGTTCGACCGGCTGGAGATCCAGCACTTCTTCGAGGTCTACAAGGACCTCGAGCCCGGCAAGTCCGTCGAGGGCGCGACCTGGGTGGGCCGCGAGGACGCCGAGCAGGAGATCCGCGAGTCCTGGGAACGCTTCGCCGCCAGCGCGGGCCACTAGCCGACGCGAAGGCATGCCCTGCGGTATGGCCGAGGCCGGCCGCGCCGCCTGACGTTGTGCGATCGACGGGGAGAGGTTTCGGCCGCGAAGTTCCCCGTTCGGTGCGCACAACTGCGGTGCCGGCGCCGATCAGCCGAGTCACAGGATCTGCGACACAATGCGGCCGTGACGATCGACAGGCGCCCCGGGTCCGGTGACGGGTGGGTGACACTCGATTCCGGACGCGTCATGTGGGGCCGCTTCGGAGCCGCGGGCATGCTGCTGTGCCATCGCGAGGGGTCGACCGAGCGCCTCCTGCTCGCCCGGCGCGCGCACTGGGTCCACGGCGGCAACGGCCAGTGGTCGGTGCCCGGAGGGGCCATCGACGAGCACGAGGATCCGGTCGAGGCAGCGCTGCGCGAGTTCGACGAGGAGATCGGCGCCGTGCCGACGGGGTGGCGCCTGGCCGGCATCCACGAGGTCATCGTCCAGCCCGGGCTGTGGAGCTACCACACGTGCTGCGCCTACGTCGACGAGCGACCGCACTACGACGCGACGCTGTCACCGGAGAACGACGAGGCAGCGTGGTGGTCCCTGGACGAGCTCGACAGCATCCCGCTCTTCACCCCGTTCGCCGAGGCGCTTCCCAGCCTGCTGGAGATCCTGCGCCGGTCCGCCTAGCGGGAGCCCAGCTCCGCGAGCGGGATCTGCTCGATGATCGGCGCATAGTCGCCCATCGTGGACGTCGCCGGATCGCCCAGCCGCACCTTCTCGATCGACTCCGCGAACTTCGGGTTCGGCAGGATGTGGCGCATGATGAGGAAGGCCGGGGGGAGGCTGCCCGACGGCGTCTGGCTCCACTCCAAGAACGTCACGCCCGGGTAGAGGCTTCGGTCCGGCACCTGCCCGGGGCCGACGATCGCGAAGACGTAGCGGCCGTCCTGGCGCTGCTTGGCCACATCGAGGTCGCTCGCGCAGTCCACGACCGGGAGATTGCCCGAGTTGACGTTCTGGCACAGCGACCAGTAGCGAACATCCGCGTTGCGGCCCTTGCCCGACGTCGGAGCCTTGCCGGTGACGACGAGGATGCGGTCCTGCTCGTAGGGCACCTCCGCCGCGAGATAGGCGGTGTCGAAGCTCGGGTAGAAGCGACCGCCGTCGGCACGGATGAAGCCATCGGAGGGCACGCCGACCGCTGGCTCGAGTCCCAGCGGCAGGTCGGGCGCGCGCACCTGGTCGGGCCTGCACGCAGGCAGCTTCTCGGCACGCGTCTTCCGGCCATCCGCGTGGTGCAGGGTCACTCGGGGAAGGGCCCCGCCCGAGTACGTCCCGGTCTCGGAGAGGTAGACGCGATACATGATCACCGTGACGTTCTTGAACGTCGGATCCTGACCCGGCTTGGGCAACGGCGCGGCCTGCAGCGAATTGGGATCGGCCCGGTTCTGCTTCGGCGCCACGGTCACCGTCCACGTGGCCGACCTGCCCTTGCCCTTCCGCTTCACCGTGACGTCATTGACTCGGTCGATGACCTGACGATCCTCCAGGTTGTAGGTGGTGATCGACCAGTAGCGCGACTTGGGATCGCGCCCCGTGATCACGACCTTCTCGCCCGGACCGAGCGAGACCGCCTGGTTGATGTAGGCCGCGTCCTCATCGGGCCAGGCGTAGTTCGCGTCCTTGGGGTAGACGACGGGCCACGCGCAGCGGCGGTCGGGATCGGCGGGCAGGACGCCGACTGACTGGGCTGCGGGAGGCAATCCCACCGCGAGGCCGGCGATCACCGCGGCGGCGGCGGTGAAGGACAGTGCCCGGAGCGTCCGCATGCCGTGAGATTAGTCACCCGGCTTAGTCGTTGCCAGCCGATTGGCGCATCAGCCCCGCCGGCTCGCGGCCAGCAGGACGACGTAGGCGAGGATGAAGACCGCCCCTGCTCCCAGGAGCGCCCACCTCAGCGGTGTCCAGGCACCGGGCAGCGTGATGGTCAAGATCGTCATGGCGCCCCCGGCCACGATCATGACCGCGCCGGCTCCGAGGACGGGATGGTCGCCTGCACGACGGACCAGCCACATCTGCCCGGCAAGGCCGAGCAGGCCCGCCCCGAGCATGCGCAGGGCCCAGCCCAGGGCATCGGAGGGCTCCAGCCCGATCCATTCGGCGAAGGCGTCCGGGACCGCCAGGAGGAGCACCGCGGCGATGAGGAAGAACGCCGCACCCGCTCCGAGAACCACGCGGATGAGCCGGGCCGATGCACCGACACCGCCGATGTCGCGGAGTTCCGCCTCCGTCATGTCCTGACAGTAATCCGCCGACGGCGGCAATCGACGCTACGTCGTGGGCGAGTCGCCGGCGAGCAACTCCTGCGGAAGCACCTTCAGGGTGTACCCGGAATCGCCGGGGGTGAGGACCCAGAAGAGGTCGAAGCGGTCCTCCGGCCACGCCTCCGGCACGTCGACTCCGGCAGCGAGCGGGAATGCCTTGGCCAGCGTCGGGATGTGCCCGTGATCCCACACGACCAGGGTCGCCTCGCCGGACGAGGTCACCTCCGCGACGAGCTTCGGCTCGTCGCCTCGCCCGAAGTGATCGAGCATGTCCAGGTCGAGCCTCTTGGCGATCCCGTGGGCGGTCAGCCGAGGCCGATCGCTCGCGTGATGCGGATCGGTCGCTGTCGCGTACACCCGACCTGGTCGCACGAGGGGGTCACCCGAGCCACCCGCGTGAGCCATCCGCACGGCCAGAGCACCGGACCTCGACCAGCCGCGGGGGGTGAGACCGTGCCCGCTGGGCCGGCCGTGGTGGTCGACGCCGTGAGGGCCGTCCGGCTCGGGCTTCTCCGCGTGGCGCACGATGACGACGACGGGATCGGTCATGACGTCCTCGTCAACTCGAGCTCAGCGAATAGCGAGCGCGTGAGGTGGTCGACGAGCGCATCACGCGAGACCGTGTGCGAGTCCCAGGCCAGCACCGTCTCCTCCATCCCGACCAGCCACCCGCGCACGACCAGTCGCGCAAGCGGATCCTCGTCCGTCCAGTCGGCTGCAGCCAACCACTTGGGCACGAGCGAGTCCCGGATTTCGCCGATCAGGTCGACCACCCTCTGGTCGCCGCCTCCGGCAGCGCGCACCAGGGCGGTGTACGACGCGCGATTGCGCTCGACCAGACGGACGAAGCCGTCCACCAGGGTCCGCACCCGCTGCTGGGGGGACGCGGAGTCCGATGTGACGACCGGTCGCAGCAGGTGCTCCCCCGCCGACTGCACGACCGCGGCGTAGAAGTCGCCCTTGGTCGGGAAGTAGTGGAAGAGCAGGGTGCGCGAGATGCCGGCCTCGGCGGCGACCTCGTCCAGGGCCATCTCATGGATGGGCCGCGACTGCAGCAGACGCCAGCCGATCTCGACGAGCTGGCGCCGCCGCTCGTCCGCAGGAAGTCGAGCGGGTGCAGCGACCGAGCCCGCAGGCTCGACCGCGCGCACCAGCTCAGGAGTAGCGCCCACCCGACTCAGCCAGGGCGACCAGCGAGGCCGGCGGGGTGAAGCGGTCGCCGTAGCGCGCGCTGAGTTCGCGGGCGCGGGCGACGAAGCCCGCAGGGCCGCCCGGGTAGCCGTTGATGTACTGCAGCACGCCACCGGTCCACGGCGGGAAGCCGATGCCGAAGATCGCGCCGATGTTCGCATCCGGCACCGAACGCAGCACACCCTCGTCGTAGCAGCGCACCGAGTCGATGGCCTCAACGAACA
>JALQSY010000056.1 GCA_023264215.1 Candidatus Nanopelagicales bacterium | reverse complement strand
GCATCGCGCTCGAGGCCGCCAAGCCCATCCGCACCGCGCGCGTGGAGGCTGAGCGAGCGGCGAGCACCATGCAGTTCTCTGCGGCCGTGGCTCGCACGCTCACCGGTGAGACGGTGCCACTTGAGGCAGCTGCTGCGGGCGAGGGCAAACTCGGCTTCGTCCTGCGCGTGCCCATCGGCGTCGTCGGCGCGATCTCGCCGTTCAACTTCCCGCTCAATCTCGTCGCGCACAAGCTCGGTCCGGCGATCGCTGCCGGCTGCCCGGTCGTGCTCAAGCCCGCGATGCAGACGCCGTTCTCGGCGATCCTGCTGGCGCGCATGCTCATCGAGGAGTGCGGCCTGCCCCCGGGGTACCTGCAGATCGTCACCGGCGGCGGCACGACCGTGGGCGGAGCGCTCGTCGACAACCCCGATGTCGCGCTCATCACCTTCACCGGTTCGCCGGAGGTCGGCTGGAGCATCCGGGCCAAGGCCCCGCGCAAGCGAGTGGGCCTCGAACTCGGCAACAACGCGCCGGTGATCATCGACGCGGACGGTGATTGGCAGACCGCCGTCGCCAAGATCAAGATCGCCGGCTTCTCGCACGCGGGCCAGTCGTGTATCTCGACGCAGCGCCTGTTTGTCCACGAGTCCCTTGTCGAGCCGGTGACGGCCGCCCTCGTCGATGCGGTCAAGACGCTCGTCGTCGGTGATCCCAGCGATGAGGCCACCGATGTGTCGGCACTCATCTCCACCGGTGAGCGCGACCGCGTCAAGGCGTGGATCGACGAGGCCGTTGCCGATGGTGGCCGCGTCGCGTGCGGTGGCGAGATCGCCGCGGACGGCGTGCTCCAGCCGACGGTGATCGTCGACGCCAAGCCGGAGATGAATGTCTGCGCGCTGGAGGTCTTCGGGCCGGTCGTGGCGATCCAGTCGTTCTCGGACTTCGACGACGCATTGCGCCGGGCCAATGACACGCGCTACGGGCTGCAGGCGGGGGTCTTCACGGCCGACGTCTCCAAGGCGATCAAGGCCGCGCGCACTCTGGACTTCGGCGGAGTCCTCATCAACGAGGTGCCGACCTGGCGTGCGGATCAGATGCCGTACGGCGGTCTGCGCGACTCGGGCAACACCCGTGAGGGCCCGGCCTACTCGGTGCGTGAGATGACCGAGGAGCGCCTCGTCATCCTCAACGGCTGAGGTACCCCGGGGTGCTTTCACCCTCGAAAGGGTTGTGCTCCGACAGCGTTTCGCCCCGGAGTGGCTGCCACTTCGAGGGTGAAAGCGGGTGGACAGCCACGTGGAGCGACGAGTGGACCGATCCGCTCAGTGTGAGTAGGCGGGAGCGCCCTGCTCGAGCGGGAGGCCTGCTGATCGCCACGCTGCGGTGCCGCCGTCGACATTGGTGACGTCGATTCCACGCTGAGCGAGGAAGCTCGCTACCTGCCACGACCGGGCACCGCTCTCGCAGATCACGTAGACGTCGCCGCTGGGCAGATCCTGAATGCGCACGGGGATGGTCGCCATGGGGATGTTGGTCGCGCCGGGCACGTGGCCGGCGGCGTACTCGTAGGGCTCGCGCACGTCGATGACGTTGGCCCCGTCGCGGGCAACGCGCTGGTGCAGGTCGGCCACGGTGGTGGTCGGGATGTGCATGGGTCCTCCTTGAATGGAGGATCAGTATACCCCCGGGGGTATAATCTAAGCAACCGGCCTAGCGGTCAGGCGGCTCGGGCGCCCTCCAACTGGCCCATGTCCTCCAGGGAGACGCCCTTGGTCTCGCGGACGTACTTCATGACGAAGGGGATGGACAGGATGGCGAACGCGGTGAAGATTCCGTAGGCCAGCCCGAGGGAGATACCGGCCAGCTCGGGGAAGGACGTCGAGACGATGAAGTTGGCGCCCCACTGGGCGGCGACGGCGACGGCCAGGGCGGTGGCCCGGATGCGGTTGGGGAACATCTCGCCCAGGAGCACCCAGACGATCGGGCCCCAGGTGGCGGCGAAGAACGCGACGTAGGCGTTGAAGGCGATGAGGGCGATGACGTCCGGGCCGTCGGCGAGGACCGGCTGGCCCTCGGCGTTGGTCGCCGCGGTGCCGAAGACCCAGGTGAGCGTCGCCAGCGTCACGACCATGCCGGCTGAGCCGACGAGCAGAAGCGGCTTGCGGCCGACGCGATCGACGAGCACGATCGCGACCACGGTGAAGAGCACGTTGATGCCGGTCGTGATGAGCGAGGTCTGGAACGCCTGCGACTCGGAGAAGCCGACCGACTCCCAGATCGTGTTGGAGTAGTAGAAGACGGCGTTGATGCCGACGAACTGCTGGAATGCGCTGAGGATGATGCCGATCCACACGATCGGCATGAGGCCGAGCGTGCGACCGCGGATATCGGAGAAGCGCGGCTTGTGATCTCCGGCGAGCGACTGCTCGATGTTCTTGACGATCGGGGTCACATCGACGGTGTAGATAGTGCTGAGCACCTTGGCGGCCTTGGCCGGCTCGTTGATCGCGACGAGGTAGCGCGGTGACTCGGGGATCCGCAGGACCAGCACGGCGTAGACGACGGCCGGGACGATCATCGACAGGAACATCCACTGCCATGCCTCCAGGCCGAGCAGCCAGACGTTGCGCGCGTTGCCGCCTGCCGCTTGGAGGATGATGTAGTTGACGAACCCGGTCGCGAAGATGCCGATGACGATGGCGAACTGCTGCAGCGAGCCCATGCGCCCGCGGATCTGCGCGGGAGCGATCTCGGCGATGTACATCGGCGCCATGACGCTGGCAACGCCGATGCCCGCGCCGCCGATGAAGCGCCAGAGCATGAGGTCCACCACGCCGAAGGGAAACGCCTGGCCGACGGCGGCGATGAGGAACAGGGCCGCCGCGACGAGCATGACGCGGCGTCTGCCGTACCTATCCGCGAGCGCGCCAGCGAACCACGCCCCGATGGCTGAGCCGATGAGCGCGATGGAGACGACGAATCCGATGGCGAGGTCGCTGAGGTCGAAGAGCGACTTGATCGCCGACGTGGCGCCGTTGATGACGGCCGAGTCGTAGCCGAAGAGGAAGCCCCCGAGGGCGGCTGTTGTCGCGAGCCCGACGACCCTGCCGGTGCGGTAGTCCTTGCTGGGTGCTGCTGATGCTGTCGCGGCCACGTCGCCTCCTCGATCGCCGTGACGGCAGGCTAGAGGCTGCCGGGGGAGGTTCGGGCTGGATTCGTCAGACCGTCGGTCCCCTGGGGGATGATGGCTCGTCGAGGGGCACCCCTCGGAGGGGAGCGACGATGCGAATCCTGCACACCTCGGATTGGCACCTGGGCAAGGCGTTGCACGGCCATGACCTGGCCGAGGCCCAGAGGTGCGCGCTCGAAGCGATGATCGACCTGGCCATTGAAAGGCAGGTCGATGTGTTTGTCATCGCGGGTGACGTCTACGACCGAGCATTCCCCAGCGTTGATGACGTCCGGCTCCTCAACGATGCTTTCGCGCGGATCCACGAGGCCGGTATCGCCATCGTCTGTACGGCGGGCAATCATGACGAGGGGGCTCGGCTAGGCGCGCTGTCCCAACTCCTGGAAGACCGGGTCGTCGTCGTCGGCGAGCACTCGCAGGTCGGCACGTCCTTCACGTTCGAGGACGAGTTCGGCCCCGTGGCCTTCTATCCCTTCCCGTACCTGCACCCGGATGGTGCTCGTCGTGATCTGGCGCCCGCCGATGGACCGCTGCTCGAGCGCAGCCATGAGGCAGTCATCGGCGAGGCAATGCGCCGGGTACGCGAGGACCTCGCGGTGCGAGTCGTGGCTGAACCATCCCTCCGCGCCGTCGTCGTTGCGCATGCCTTCGTCGTCCGGGGCGTGGAGTCCCCGGAGGAGTTGCTCACCGAGCAGTGCGAGAGCGAGCGCGATATCGCGGTTGGCGGTGTCCCCTCGGCGCCAACGGCGATCTTCGATGGCGTGAACTACGTCGCCCTCGGGCACCTGCACGGCCCGCGTACCGTGCAGGAGCAGGATCTGGGAGCTGGGCGACCGGGCATTCGCTATTCCGGGTCCCCCCTGCGCTACTCCCTGTCCGAGGCGGACCACATCAAGAGCGTGACTCTTGTTGACATGGATGCCGAGGGCGCGTGCACGATCGACGTGGTCGAGGTTCCGCAGCCCGCTGGCATGGTCCGATTGCGCGGCACGCTCGACGAGATTCTTTCCGACGCTCACGCAGCGCACCGTGATGACTTCGTCGAGCTCGTGATCACCGATTCACGGCCCCCGGATAACTGGCTGGCCCAATTGACGCACTCATTCTCGCGCATCCTGAAGGCAAGGCATGACTACGCGGGTGCCGCCGCTTCGGACGAGCCTGCCAATGCGGGGACCCAGGTCCTGACTCCGCTGCAGACCCTGCGCAACTTCTACGTGTCGTCGCGGGGCGAGGAGCCCACGCCAGAGATGGCGCAGATCCTCCAGGATGTGCTTGAGCGAGCGCGTCAGGGGGCCGACGCCTGACATGAGGATCCGCTCGCTGTGCTTCCAGGGGGTAGGCCCGTACCTCGCGCGCCAGGAGATCGACTTCGATCAGCTCGGCCACTCGGGCCTCTACCTGATCAACGGACCCACGGGTGCCGGCAAGTCGACCATCATCGATTGCATCACCTTCGCCCTGTACGGCGAACTGTCGGACAAGGCAGCGGACAAGTCTCGCTTGCGCTCGGATTTCGCCGAAGGCACCGACAAGACCGAGGTGGACCTCGTCTTCGAGACCTCAGCAGGTACCTTCCGCGTGATCCGCTCGCCGGAGTTCCTGCGCGCCAAGAAGGCCGGCTCGGGTCTCACGAGGAGCCTGGCCACCTGCTCCGTGTTCCGGGTGCTGCCCGGCGGCACGGAGGAGACCATCGCGACGAATGTGGGATCCGCCAAGGCCGAGCTGAGGAAGCTCGTCGGGCTCTCGCGTGAGCAATTCGTCCAGACCGTGGTCCTCCCCCAGGGCAAGTTCGCCGACTTCCTGCACGCCGACACCGGCAGCCGGGCAGAAGTGCTCAAGAGCATCTTCGACACGAGCATCTTCGAGCGCACCGTCAGCATCTTGAACGAGGACGCGAAGCTCGTGCGCAATGAGGTCGAGCGCGCCACGGACACGCTGGTCGGGCAGATCGGACGGGTGGCAGCGCTCATCGAGCTGGACGATGAGACCCGAGTGTCTTGGGAAGCGCTCGCCTCTGACTCCCTTGACGATGCCCTCCTTGCCGAGGTCGACGCTCTGGCGCCGGTGTTGGAGGAGGCAAGTGACGTCCTGATGCGTGCGGCTCAAGGCGCCGAAGCCGCGCTCCGCTCGGCCGACGATGACCGGAAGCGGGCTGAGAGGGAGCAGCAGGCACAGGCCCGGGCGCAGAAGGCGGCTGAGGGCGAGCGTGACGCGCGGCAGCGGTGCGAGCGTGCTCGGGCCGCTCTCGTGCCCTACGACGACCTGGCGAGGGCCACGGGGATTGCGCTCGATGACGATGCCGACGTCGACGCCTGGCGTGACCGTCAGGCAGCGGCCGAGCGTGAAGTCGGAGCGCTGAAGGCGCTGGTCACGACCGAAGTGGCCGTGCTCGCATGGCCTGGGGAGGAGGCCGAGCGCACGAAGTCCATCGAGTCCAAGCGCGACGAGCAGCGGCATGCATCACGACGCCTCGAGCAGATCCCCACTGTGACGGCGACGTTGCATGCCAAGGCCAAGGCGCGCCCGTCTGCGTCGGAGATCGCCAACTCCCGGCAGCGCAAGGCGGACCTGGACAGGGAGCGCGACAGGCTCGACGAACTCGACACGGAGACCAGACGCCGAACGTCATCGCGGAAGGCCCTCGATGCGGCTAAGCGTGAGCTGCAGGAAGCGGACCGGAGGTATCAGGAGGCGAGCCAGCGGTATCGCTCGGGCATCGCGGTCGAGTTGTCGCAGGGGCTCGAGGGAGGTAGCCCCTGCCCGGTCTGCGGTGCTACGGAGCATCCAAGCCCGGCGCACGAGGACGGTGTTCGAGTTTCCGCCGATGAAGTCGAGGCGGCTTTCCAGGAACTCAAGGCCGCGAACGCCAATCATGCTCGGGTCACCCATGAACTCGAGGACGCAGAGAAGCGAATCAACGCTCTGTCCCAGCAGCTCGACCTCGATCGCGCCGGTTGGGATGCTGCTCGGCTGGCCTGGCAGGCAGAGGAAGACGACCTCCAGCGTCGTGAGAAGGACGCCTCGGATGCGGAGGAGCAACTCACCGGGCTCAGGCTGGAGGAGCAGCAACTCAGAGACGAGAAGTCGGCTCGTGAGAGGGACATCGCCGATCTCGAAGGCCAACTGACGATGCTTGCGAAGAAGGTGAAGGACCAGGCTGACGCGGTGGCCAGCGCCCGCGGCTCCTTCGCCACGGTACAGGACCGGTCGGCCTCCATGGCCGCCTTCGCCCGCGCGCTGCAGGACATGGCAGCGGCGCGGCAGGCGCTGACCGCGGCGGTCGACGAGGTCGCAGCAGCCAAGGGCATCCTCGACGACATGCCACCGCGCGATGGCTTCGCCGATGTCGTGGCGGCGCAGGCGGCCTGGGAGGCGCGCGTCAAGGAACGTGCCGACGTGGACAGCGACCTTCGGCAGGCGAAGGCTAGGCTCACGACTCTGCACGATGGGAGGAAGACGATTGAAGCGCTGTGCGCCGACCGTGCACGCGTGGGCGAGCAGAGTCGCGACCTTGTCCTCCTCGCCGACCTCTTCGCGGCGGGCCGAGGCAGCGATATCGGCCTTCACATCTATGTCCTCAAGTCACTGTTCGAGACCGTGATGGAGAGCGCCAATCGCCGGCTGGAGTCCCTGCTCAACGGCAGGTACCGCCTCGTGGCCTCGGCCGTGGACACAGGCGACCAGCGCAGCCTGCAGGGCTTGGGGGTGTCGGTCGAGGATCGAATCACGGGCAAGACGCGCCCTGCGAAGTCGCTCTCGGGCGGCGAGACCTTCTGCGCGTCCTTGGCGCTCGCCCTCGGGCTATCCGACGTCGTCCGCATGAACGCCGGTGGCGTCGAGATCAACTCCCTCTTCATCGACGAGGGCTTTGGCTCCCTGGACACCGATCAGCTCGACGAAGTCATGCTCATGCTGGGCCACCTGAGCAGCAATGGCCGGCGCGTCGGCATCATCACCCATGTGGAGAGCATGAAGTCCACGATCACGGAGCGCATCGACGTGGTGCCCGCCTCCCTCAGCAGCCCTGCCCGAGTGGATGTCACGTGGATGGCCTGACGTGACCTCCTACTCCGATCTCGTCGATGTCCGCGACGGCGTATGGGACGTCCCCGAGGGCTGGCGCCAAGGCCGAGGCGCGTGGGGTGGCCTCGTCGTGGCCGCCGCCATCCGCGCGGCCCGCGCCGTCGATCCCGAGGCTGCTCCGCTACGCGAGATCAGCGTGCACATGGTCGGTCCCGTCCTCGCCGGACCTGCTCGGGTGACCTGCACCCTCGTGCGTCGCGGGTCGGCGACCTCCGTGTGGCACGTGATGATCGCCTCCGCCGAACGTGAGACCTGGGCCACGGCGACCGTCGTCTTCGGTGGCGCGCGAGCACCGGATATGGACGGCCATCCGGTGCTCGCAATGCCTGCGGCTCCCTATTGGCGCGACCTCGAGCCCCTCACCCTGGAGCCGCCGCTCGCGCCCGAGTTCCTCCAGCACCTCGCGGTGCGACCGGTGAGCGGATACCCCTACTCGGGAACGAGCGACGACGTGCTCGGCTGGGTTGCGCCGGCCGTGGCGCCAACGTCGTACGACGACGCGACCCTCACGGGCCTCGTCGATGCGCTCTGGCCCGCCGCGCTCGTGCAGGCGTCGACCGCACGGCCGATGGCAACGCTCAGTTTCAGCGCGACACTGCTCGTCGATCCGGCCACCGTGGATCCTGCCGTCCCCCTGCTGCATCGCGGCCGCATGCTCGGCCTGGCCGAGGGCTACTCGACGGAGAGCCGTGAGCTCTGGACGTCGGACGGTCGGCTCGCGGTCCACAATGCCCAGGTGATTGCGATCATCCGATGACCGGGCCGCTCTCCGGACTGCGCTTCGTCGAGATGGCTGGCATCGGTCCTGCGCCGTTCGCCGCGATGATGCTCGCCGACCTCGGCGCGCAGGGCATCCGCATCGAGTCGCCGCGGCCTGGCCTTGCTCTGGGCGATCCGCTCGGCGACGTCACCCGGCGCGGACGTGATGGCGTCGTCGTGGATCTGCGCCAGGACGCCGGACGCGACCTGGTCCTCGACCTCATCAGCGGTGCCGATGTCCTCATCGAGGGCTTCCGGCCCGGTGTCATGGAGCGTCTCGGCCTTGGCCCGCAGGCGTGCTGGGAGCAACGCCCCGCCCTGGTCTACGGCCGCATGACCGGCTGGGGGCAGGAGGGTCCGTGGGCGCAGGCCGCCGGACATGACCTGGACTACATCGCCATCGCCGGTGTGCTCGCGCACACCGCCCGGCGCGGCCAGCCGCCGACGCCGCCGCTCAATCTCGTCGGCGACTACGGCGGGGGCGCGATGCTGCTCGTCGTCGGCGTCCTCGCGGCCCTGTGGGAGGCGCAGCGCTCCGGGCAGGGCCAGGTCGTCGATGCCGCCATGGTCGACGGAGCCGCCCTGCTGATGTCGCTGTTCCACGGCATGTCGGCGCAGGGCCTGTGGCGGGAGGAGACCGGAGTCAACCTGCTCGACTCCGGCGCACCGTTCTACGACGTCTATCGCACCGCCGATGACAAGTGGCTCGCGGTCGCCTGCCTCGAGCCGCAGTTCTACGCCGAGTGGCTGCGCATCGCCGGACTGGCTGATGCTGGCCTGCCGGCCCAGTTCGACCTTCCCCGTTGGGACGAGCTCCGCCAGGCCTTCGCCGACGTCGTGGTGACGAAGACCCGCGACGAGTGGGCGGCGCTCGCCGACGGGACCGATGCCTGCGTTGCCCCCGTGCTCACGATGAGCGAAGCGCCATCGCACCCGCACCTGGCGGCTCGCGGCACGTTCGTCGATGTCGACGGCCTCCGGCAGCCGGCTCCCGCGCCGCGCTTCTCGCGGACTCCTGCCGGCCCGCCCGGATCTGTGAGCGCTGCCCGCTCCGAGTCGCTGCTGGCCTGGGGGATCGACGCGGGCCGGGTCGAAGCCCTGGCCGGCGACGGCGTCATCGGCTAGCGGGCGGCCCGAGTTTCGCTAGCAGGAGAGCCACCTGGGCGTCGATGATGCGCGCGCATCGGATGAAGTCGTCGATGTCGCCGCCGGCTGGGTCGTCGACCTCATCCCAGTCGAGCGGGTTCTCTGCGGCGAGGTCCGCGCCGGGCCAGTCGTCGGACAGCAGGCGGGGGAGGGTGGCCGTGCGATCGGCGACCTCCGGGGCCATGTGCCGGATGAACCGCACATGATCGCGCTCGAAGGTGATGACCACGTCGACATCGTCGAGGTGATCGCGTGTCAACGTCGTGCTCCGGTGGCCCGGAGCGCTCACGCCAACCGATTCCAGCGCTGCGAGCGTGCGC
>JALQSY010000055.1 GCA_023264215.1 Candidatus Nanopelagicales bacterium | reverse complement strand
CCCTGGTCGTCGCCTACGCCATCGCCGGCACCATGGACATCGACTTCGCGACCGAGCCGCTCGGCCTCGATACCGAGGGGCAGCCGGTGTTCCTCGCCGACATCTGGCCGAATGCGCACGAGATCCAGGATGTGATCGACTCCTGCATCGACGAGGAGATGTTCGCCGCCCGGTATGCCGATGTGTTCCGGGGCGACGAGCGCTGGCGCGGCCTGCCCACCCCGACAGGTGACCGCTTCGCCTGGGATCCGGACAGCACCTACGTGCGCAAGGCGCCGTACTTCGACGGCATGCCGGCGGTGCCCGCGCCGGTGCACGACATCACCGGCGCGCGGGTCCTGCTCAAGCTCGGCGACTCGGTGACCACGGACCACATCTCTCCGGCCGGGAGCATCAAGGCGGACAGCCCTGCCGGGCGCTACCTGGAGGAGCATGGGGTTGCTCGCGCCGACTTCAACTCCTACGGCTCGCGCCGCGGCAATCACGAGGTGATGATCCGCGGGACATTCGCCAACATCCGCCTGCGCAATCTCATGCTGCACGACGTCGAGGGCGGCTACACGGTGGACTTCACGACCCCGGACGACCAGACCGTGCCCGTCTACGACGCGGCCATGGCGTACGCCCGCCATCACACCCCGCTGGTGATCCTGGCGGGCAAGGAGTACGGGTCAGGCTCAAGTCGGGACTGGGCCGCCAAGGGGACGGCTCTGCTCGGCGTCAGGGCGGTCATCGCCCAGTCGTATGAGCGCATTCACCGTTCCAACCTGATCGGGATGGGCGTGCTGCCGCTGCAGTTCCCCGAGGGCATGAGTGCCGATTCGCTCGGCCTTCAAGGCGACGAGGTCTTCACGATCCGGGGCATCTCGGAATTCAACGACGGCCGCGTCCCGAGCGAGGTCGACGTGGAGGCTGTCGCCGCGGACGGACGCACCGTGGAGTTCAGTGCGCGCGTGCGCGTGGACACCCCGGGCGAGGCCGAGTACTACCGCCACGGCGGCATCCTCCAGTTCGTCCTGCGCTCCCTCGTGTGACATGAAGCCGCCGGGATGGCCGGCCGCGGTGCGCGACCCGGACGATGCCGAGTTCGTCGACTCGGCGCAGCGCTGGCTGTGGGACATCGGCTCGATGCCACGCGATCCCGGATCCGCCTGGGCCCGTCATCCCGCGGCGCTGGCCTTCCGAGTGCTCAGCGACCTGCAGGGGCGCCTCGACGGGGCGCGCACCGCCTACTCGCGTGCGCGCACAGCCCTGGGCGACACCGGCGCCGACGTCGACGCGGTGCTCGCGGACATCGAGGCCGAGGCTGCGATCCTGCAGGGCTGGTATCGCGAGGCCCAGCTGGTGGCCGATGCGCTTGGCGGGAGGCGCTGGGGCCAGCGGCTCTGACGTGTGGGGGTGCCCCGCGGGGCCTACACTGGTCCGACGCGCCATCGGGGCGCCGAGGCGGGAGGCACGTGCGCCGTGGGGCTGCTCCAAGGCATCGCATCGGCCGACGACCTGCGCAGTGTCCCGGATGACCAGCTCCCCGCGCTGGCCGAGGAGATCCGCGACTTCCTCGTGACCCGGGTGTCCGCCACCGGCGGCCACCTCGGGCCCAACCTCGGGGTGGTCGAGGTGACGATGGCCCTGCATCGCACGTTCGACTCCCCTCACGACGTGATCCTGTGGGACACCGGGCACCAGGCCTACGTGCACAAGATGCTCACGGGTCGCCTGGCCGGGTTCGAGCGGCTGCGCAAGGAGGGTGGGCTCTCCGGATACCCGTCGCGGGCCGAATCCGTCCACGATGTCATCGAGAACTCCCACGCCTCGACGGCGCTGTCCTACGCCGATGGGATCGCCAAGGGGTTCGAGCTGCGCGGGGAGTTCTCGGGATCGCATCCGCGCCACGTGGTCGCCGTCGTCGGCGACGGCTCCCTGACGGGCGGCATGGCCTGGGAAGCGCTCAACAACATCGCGGCATCGAACCGCCCGGTCATCATCGTGGTCAACGACAACGAGCGCTCCTACTCGCCGACCATCGGCGGTCTCGCCCATCACCTGGCCACGTTGCGGACCACCCAGGGCTATGAGCGCTTCCTGCAATGGGGGCGGCGCACCCTGCAGCGCACGCCGGTCGTGGGCGCACCCGTCTACGAGGCGCTCCACGGGATGAAGAAGGGCCTGAAGGACATCGTCGCCCCCCAGGGGATGTTCGAGGACCTCGGCCTGAAGTACGTCGGTCCGATCGATGGCCACGACACGCTCGCCGTCGAGCATGCCCTTCGCCGCGCGCGTGCCTTTGCCGGGCCGGTCGTCGTGCACGTCATCACGCAGAAGGGCCGCGGCTACGCCCCCGCCGAGCAGGACGAGGCCGACCGCTTCCACGGCATCGGAGTCATCGATCCGGAGACGGGGCAGCCGCTGACCTCGGGAGGACCCACGTGGACGTCGGTGTTCGCCGACGAGCTGGTGGGCATCGGGGAGATGGACGCGAGTGTCGTGGCGATCACGGCCGCGATGCTCGGCCCCACCGGCCTGGATCGCTTCGCGTCGCGCTTCCCCGATCGGATATTCGACGTGGGGATCGCCGAGCAGCACGCGGTGACCAGCGCCGCGGGCATGGCCTACGCGGGCCTGCATCCTGTCGTCGCTGTCTACGCGACGTTCCTCAACCGTGCCTTCGACCAGGTGCTCCTCGACTGCGCCCTGCACCGGGCCGGGGTCACCTTCGTGCTCGACAGGGCCGGGGTGACCGGCGACGATGGTCCGAGCCACAACGGCGTGTGGGACATGTCCCTGCTCGGTGTGGTTCCCGGGTTGCGGATGGCCGCGCCGCGCGATGCGGCGCGCCTGCGCGAGGAACTGCGCGAGGCGATCGCGGTGACCGACGGGCCGACGGTGGTGAGGTTCCCCAAGGGAGCCGTGGCCGACGACATCCCCGCGTTGCGGCGAATCGGCGGAGTCGACGTGCTGCGGCAGGACGAGGAGTCCGACATCCTCATCGTCGCCGTGGGTGCCTTCGCGGGCCTGGGGCTGGAGGTCGCCGATGCGCTCGCGGCGCAGGGGATCGCATCCACGGTCGTCGATCCGCGTTGGGTGCTGCCCGTGCCGACCGAACTCGCCGCCTTCGCCGCTGACGCCGATCGCGTGGTGGTGCTGGAGGACAACAGCCGCGCTGGCGGCATCGGGTCGGCTGTGGCGGCGCTGTTCGAGGATATGAACGTCGCTACGCCGGTCGCGACCTTCGGCTTCCCCGCCATCTTCCCCGACCATGCGAGTCGGTCGGCGCTCCTCGGTCACGTCGGGCTGAGCGCGCAGGGGATCGCCCGGCGGGTGACCGAGATGTGCTCGGCGCCGCTGCCGGACCTCGCGGCAGAGACCGGCCCCTAGGCCGTCAGTGCGGCCGCGAGATCGGTCGCAGTGAGCTCGACCTGCCACGGGCGGGCTCCGGCCTCGAGCAGGGCCGTCGCCACCGCACCGGCGGTGACGGGTTCGGGGGGACTCCAGGCGCACCGGCGGACCGCATCGGGCGGGAGGAGGTTCTCGACGGGCATCGTCAGGCGTTCGGCCGTGGCGGCGAGGAGCTCGCGCGCCCGCGCCAGGCGGTCCGCGGCCTCGGGGTTGCGGTCGCGCCACAGGCGCGGCGGGGGAGGTCCGTCCGACGGAAGGGCCTGTGCGGGCAGGTCGGATTCGGGCAGTGCGACGGCTGCCTGGACCGCGCGCCACCAGCGCGCCGCGTGCTTGGCGGCATTGCCCTTGCCGAACTCCGGGAGCGCCGACAGGGCTTCGGCGCTGGCGGGCTGGGCGATCGCGGCCGCGACTATCGCCGCGTCCGGAAGCAGCCTGCCGGGACTGAGATCGAGCTTCGCGGCCAGCGAGTCGCGGGACTCCCACAGTGCGCGCACGATCGCCAGCTGACGACGGCCGCGGACCTTGTGCAGGCCGGATGTGCGCCGCCATGGGTCCTTGCGCGCAGCAGGAGGGGGAGAGTCGCGCACGGCGGCGAACTCCTCGGCCGCCCAGGTGTCCTTGCCTGCCTCGATGAGCTCGGCCGCGAGGATGTCGTAGAGGTCGACGAGCACCTCGACGTCCAGCGCGGCGTAGCGCAGCCAGTCGTCCGGCAGCGGGCGACGGGACCAGTCCGCCGCGCCGTGGCCCTTCGCGAGGTGGAGGCCGAGTTCGCTCTCCACCAGCGGCCCGAGGCCCACGCGATCCCGACCGAGCAGGCGTGCGGCGAGCTCGGTGTCGAAGATCACGGTGGGAGCCAGGCCGACGTCGCGCAGGCACGGCAGATCCTGCGAAGCCGCGTGCAGGATCCAGGTCGTATCGCCGATCGCCTCGGCGAGTGCGGCGAGATCGGCGAACGCCGTGGGATCGATCAGCCAGGTGCCTCCGCCGCGGCGGAAGAACTGGACCAGATACGCGCGCTGGCCGTACTTGAAGCCGGAGGCTCGCTCGGCGTCGACGGCCACCGGGCCCTGCCCGTTCGCCAGCGCATCGATGGCACGTGCGAGGGAGGCCTCGTCGCGCACCACGTCGGGGATGCCGTCGAGGAGTTCGACGGGCGGCAGCACCGCAGCGTCGGCAACCGCATCGGCATCGACCGGCCCATCCGCGCGAGATGCAGGGCTCACGTGAGCGAGCCGGACCGGCGTGAGGGCGACAGCGTGGCCACGCCGGGCGGCAGCGGCAGCAGTCCCGCGGCCTGGGCGAGAGCTGCTCCCCACGCCTCCACCTCGCCCCCCATGTCCTCGGGCTGGCCCGTGGGCGTCCAGGACGCGCGGATCTCCACCATCCCGTGGACGTCGCGATCGCCGAGCGACCCGAAGGACTCGCTCATCACCCGGGTGACGGTGCCTCCCAGCGCCTGCCGGGGTCCGGCACGCTCATCGAGGGCCTCGAGCAGCCACGCCCAGGCCACCCCCGTGAGCAGCGGGTCGGTGGCCAGGTCGGGTTCGAGGGTCGCCCGGATGAAGATGACCGCGCGGAAGTCGCCCTCCCAGGCATCCACGCCATCGGGATCGTGGAGCAGGACGAAGCGTCCGGAGGCGAGCTCCTCATCGTCCTCGAGAAACTCCGCCGTGAGCGCCACCGCGTGAGGGGCCAACCGCTGGGGGGCAGGGCCCTCGTCCAGCGAGAGTTCCGGTCGCAGGCGCACCGCCCGCAGGCTGGCGAGCGCCCGATCGAAGCTGGCGGCGCCGGATGTCACCTCGGCAGGGTACGACGCCGCAGGCCCTCCGGGGCGGACCCACGCCGTGGCCCACGAGGGGTGCGATCAGTCGCGAGCGGCGTCGGCGGAAGGTGCGTCTGCGAGCGTGAGGCAGACGCTGTTGATGCAGTAGCGCAGGTCCGTCGGCGTGTCGTAGCCCTCGCCCTCGAAGACGTGGCCGAGGTGGCTGCCGCACGAGGCACAGCGCACTTCGGTGCGCACCATCCCGTGACTGCGATCGACGATCTCGATCACCGCATCCCCCGCGAGGGGGGTGTAGAAGGAGGGCCAGCCGCAGTGGGAGTCGAACTTCGCCTGGGACCGGAAGAGCTCCGCCCCGCACGCGCGGCAGGAGTAGGTGCCCTCGGCCTTCGTGCCGACGTACTCGCCCGACCAGGGCGGCTCCGTGCCGGCTTCCCGGAGCACGGCGTACTCGACGGCGCCGAGGCGCTCGCGCCATTCGTCCTCGGAGCGCGCAGCGGGGTAGTCGCTTCCATCGGGGCGTCGGGGCTCTACAGTCGGCATGCCGCCAGGGTAGGACGATGGCGCACCGGGGGCGAACCGGGAGTGGAGGGGATGACGATGAGCGACATGCTTGACGTGCGCAGTTCCTGGCTGAGCGCCGACGAGCTCGAGCAGGCACGCGAGCGGCTCCCCATCGTCTACGTGGAGGCCGTCCCCGTCAGGGTCGACGCCCTCGGGACCATCACGTCGATCGGCCTCCTGCTGCGGGCCATGCCGGACGGCTCGATCAGCCGGGCGCTCGTGTCGGGCCGCGTGCTCTACGGCGAGAGGCTCCGAGAGGCGCTGCTACGACACATCGAGAAGGACCTGGGCCCGGTCGCCCTCCCGCGCCTGCCGGTCGATCCCACGCCCTTCACCGTAGCCGAGTACTTCCCCGACCCGTCGGTCACCGGCTACCACGATCCGCGGCAGCACGCGGTGAGCCTGGCCTACGTCGTCCCGTGCGACGGCGACTGCGCGCCGAGCCAGGACTCCTTGGACCTCACCTGGATCTCACCCCAGGAAGCAGCGTCCGAGACCTTCCAGGCGGAGATGACCGGAGGCCAGGGTCGACTCGTGCGACTGGCCCTGGCCTATGCGGGGCAGCTCGACTAGGTCGACGGCGGGAAGGCCGGCGGGCGGCGCTCGACCTTCGCGGTCAGTGCCTCCGCGAGGTCAGGGCCGCGGAAGGACTCCCGCATCAGCCTCAGGCTGTGCGCGGTGCTCTCCGCGAGGTCCGCACTGTCGGCCTCGCTGAGCTGTCGCTTGATGGTGCGCAACGACGACGGCGAGCAGTGCGCGGCGACATCGCGAGCCCAGTCCAGTGCCGCGTCGAGCACCGGGTCATGGATGGATTGCACGAGCCCCAGCCGGTGCGCCTCCTCGGCATCGATCGGCCTGCCGCTCAGCAGGATCTCCGCCGCGCGCTGGCGACCCACGAGCCGAGGCAGCAGCCACGCGATGCCGTACTCGGCGACCAGGCCCAGTCGTGAGAACGCCGAGATGAATCGGGCCTGCGGGGACGCGAAGCAGACGTCGCCGGTCAGGGCGATGACGAAGCCGAGCCCTGCCGCAGGGCCATTGACGGCCATGACCACCGGTATGCCCACGGTCAGCGCGGAGGTGGGCAGGTCCTCCTCGGTCGTCTGGGCGACGAATCCGTCGAGGGCGTCCGATCCCTGTGCCAGCACGCTCAGGTCCGCACCCGAGCAGAACCCCCGCCCCGCGCCGGTGACGACGGCGACGCGCACATCCGGGTCTGCGTCCGCCCGACGCAGCGCCGCGGCGTACTCCGCACCCATCTGCGGTGTCAGTGCGTTGAGGCGATCGGGGCGGTTCAACGTGATGAGCGCGACGTTGTCCGTCACGTCGACGACGACGGCACCCTCGGCGTCGGTCATCGCGGCCGACCCGCCCGCGCGATGGCGTCCATGGCATCAGCCACGGTCAGCGACCACGCGGGATCGGGCAGCCAGCCGCCGTCGCCGCGAATCGCGGCCGAGAAATGCTCGACCATGAGCCGGTAGGGATCCACGGGCGCGAAGTGCTCGACACGCTCGCCATCGCGATCGAGTACCCGAAGAGCACTGGGCCTCAGCCATGATGTGTAGGCATCGCTGCCGGTGAACTCCACAAGCCCGTGCTCGCCCTCGATCGTGAGGCTCTCGTAGGCCGTCTCGATGAAACTCGCGCGCACATCGATGGGCACGGTGCCCAGTGTCAGGCTCGCGCGCGTGGTGAGGTCGACGCCCGTCGGCCCGATGACCGTGTCGACATCGGTGACGCGCACGTCGCGGCCGCCCGTGGCCCAGGCGGCGCCGGTCAGCGGGTAGCAGCCGACATCGAGCAGAGCCCCGCCGCCGAGGGCTGGGTCGAGCCGGTAGTTGCCCTCGGCGACCCCGTCGAAGACGAATGCCCCGCTGACGTGCGCGACCTGGCCGATCGCATCGCTGGCGAGCAGCGCCGCAGCGCGCGCCGTCCTCGGATGCCACAGGTTCCACGTCGCTTCCACGAGGATGCCACCCGTCTGAGCGGCGACCTCGCGCATGGCGCGCGCCTCGGCGGCGTCACGTCCGAGCGGCTTCTCGCACAGCACCGCCTTGCCCTCGCGGAGGGCGCGCTCGGCCCACGGCTGATGGCCGTCATTGGACAGGGCGACGTAGACCGCGTCGATATCGGGATCGGACACTGCTGCGGCGTAGTCGTCCGTGGCGAGCCGACGCGGGGTCAGGGCCGCCGCGCGTCCACGGTCCCGGGCCGCGACGACATCCAGGCTGGCGCCCGCAGCGCTGTGGATTGCCGGCGCGATCGCTCGCCGAGAGATCCAGCCCGCCCCGAGCAGCGCCCATCGGGTCGGCGTCATGACGGCTTCACCGGCTGGCCGCCGAGCGCCGCGGACTCCTCCGCGGCCTGGAGCATCGCGACGACACGTCGTGATTGCTCACCTCGCACGCGGGGAATGATCCCGAATCGCAGCGCGAGTGCCAGGTCGCTGTGGAAGGGGTGGGGTTCGTGGGGTGGCGGCGCGAGGACGGTGACATCACCCGAAGGTGAGTGCAGCGAGATCCGCGGCGGGGAGTCGGCCGGCGCCAGGACGTCCTCCGCGAGCGTTCCGATGGCGCTGCGTCCGATCACGGACTCACGGCGCCACTCGCCGGTGATGGCCCCGTGCGTGCCCAGGACGTACCAGCGCGGCTTGAGGGCGGCCGCCAGGTCCGAGTAGATGAACGTCGCTTCTCGGCCGTCGCTGAAGTGCAGTGTCATCCGCGCCTGGTCGGCGTTGGTGACGTCATGCCACACGCGCTTGTGATTGATCGCCGAGACCGTGTCCACGTCCCCGTCCATGAGGTCGAGGACCTGGTCGATGACGTGCGACCCCCAGTCGAAGAGCGCGCCGCCTGAGACCGATGCCTCGGAGTGCCAGTAGTTGCACGGGTGGCCGTAGCCCCCGACGAAGGCCTCGAGGTGGAACACGTCTCCGATCCGTCCGGCGTCGACCGCCGCTCGGATCAGGCGGTAGTCGGGATCGAAGCGCCGGTTCTGGTACACCGCGACGGTGAGCCCCGCCTGCGCCCCCGCCTGCAAGAGCTCATCGCACTCCTGCGAGGTCAGGGCCATGGGCTTCTCCACCACGACGTGCTTGCCAGCATCGAGCGCGGCGGCCGCCCACTGGGCATGACTGCTCGGAGGCGTGGAGACGATGACGACGTCCACGGACCCGTGGGCCAGGAGATCATCGGCCCGGGCGAAGGCGTCGATCCCGGGCCACGCGGTGCGGGCGGAGTCCAGCCGCGCGGACGAGGTGTCGGCCACGGCCACGAGGCGCAGTCCCGGGGTAGCCGTGATCGCTTCCGCATGCTCGGCGCCGATGGCGCCGTACCCGAGCAGACCCACACCGAGTTCCCGTGGCTCGCCGGGGGCGCTGGCGAGCACCAGGAGTTCCAGGATCCGCGGGTCCTGCCATGCCGGGTCGTCGTCGTCCAGAGCGACTCCGAGGGACCCGTCGGGCAGGACGGCGATGAGCCCGTGATCGTCCTGGCCGTGGGCGAAGACGGCCGCCGCCGAATCGGCGGGCAGGCCGGTGAACGGGGCGGCGCGCACGAGGACGTCGCCGCGCGGCCACCCGGCGATGGCGGATCGCACGCGCAGTTCGTGCTCGGGGAGCGAGGTGGATGCGGGACCAAGGCGGTGCCGGAGGGACTCGCCGGACAGGATCGCGATCGTGGGTGCCTGGTCGGTGACGCGTTCCCATGCGAGCAGATCGGGCATGCCCCGAGCCTAGGGGATGCGACGACGGGGCCGCAGATGCTTGATCGGCGTGGGAGGAGGGCCTACGGTGGCGCCGTGATGCTCTTGATGTTCGTCGTCTGGCTCGTGGTCTTCGTGGGCATCTTCCGAGGTTGGCGCTGGACGCCACTGCTGGCCCTGGCCAATCTCGCGTACACGCTGTTCGTCCTGCGCCTTCACATGACCGATCCCATCCCACTGAACTTCTAGGGGCTCACCGATGACGACTCCGCACGCCCCCGGGACCCGCTGGGCCATGGACCCGGATCGGGCCGTGGTCCTGTCTCGCCTGATCAACATCGCGGCGCTCC
>JALQSY010000054.1 GCA_023264215.1 Candidatus Nanopelagicales bacterium | reverse complement strand
CGCGATGAGCAGCAGCACGTTGTTGAGGACGTATCCCGAGGCCGCCACGGCGAGACCGGTGCAGGCGTTGAGCAGGGAGATGACGATCGGGACGTCGGCGCCGCCGACCGGGAGGACGAAGAGGACACCGAAGACCAGGGAGAGGACCAGGAGGACCAGGATCAGCCAGAACTGCGGGTCGACGAAGAGCCAGACCCCCGTGGCGATCGTGGCCACGGCGACCAGGATGGTGATCCACTTGCCCGCCGGGATGACGACCGGACGGGTCGTCATGATCTCCTGCAGCTTCAAGAAGGTCACGATGGAGCCGCTGAAGGCGACCGAGCCGATGATGATCGTGAGCACCGTGAACAGCGAGAACAGGAAGTCGCCCTGATCGCCTAGGTGGAGGTACTCCACGATGGCGATCAGGCCGGCGGCGCCGCCGCCTACGCCGTTGAACAGCGCCACGAGCTGCGGCATCGCCGTCATCTTCACGCGCCGGGCAGAGATCCAGCCGATGGCCGAGCCGACCAGGATCGCGGCGATGATGAGGACGAGGTTGTCCAGCTCGATGCCGGTGAAGAACAGCACGACCGTGGCGACCACCGCGCCGATCGCCCCCAGTGCCGTGCCGAGCCGGGCGGTCTTGGGCGACGACAGGCCCTTGAGCGACAGGATGAACAGGACCGCAGCCCCGAGATTGACCAGTTGCGCCCAGGTGGGGGTGTTCACAGGGCTCCCCCGTCCGCGTCATGGGAGGCGGTCTTGCGGGGCTTGAACATCTCGAGCATGCGATCGGTCACGACGAAACCACCGACGAGATTGATGGCGCCGAGCAGCACCGCGAGAGTCGCGAGCACGATCTCGAGGATCCCCTCGGCGCTGCCGAGGACGATGATGCCGCCGATGAGGACGATGCCGTGAATCGCGTTGGCACCGGACATGAGCGGGGTGTGCAGGATCGTCGACACCTTGGCGACGACCTCGTAGCCGACGAAGACGCTCAGCACGAAGATGGTGAGGAGGGCTACTCCATCCATGGTCAGGAACCTCCCTGCAGCGCCGCCTGGGCTGCCTCGTTGCGGACGTCGCCGGCGAGCACGACGGCGCAGCCGTCGATGATCTCGTCCCCCGCGTCGACCACGACCTGACCGTCCTTGGCGACGAGCGTCAGGAGCGAGTAGACGTTCATGGCGTAGAGCTGGGACGCGTGCACGGGCATCTGGCTCGGCACGTCGCGTCCGCCCCAAAGGATGACCTCCCCCACCATGACCTCCTCACCGGGGCGGGCTCCCTCCACGTTGCCTCCGGACTCGGCAGCGAGATCGACGACGACCGAGCCCGGTCGCATGCCCTCGACCATGGCGCGGGTGACGAGCAGCGGGGCCTGGCGACCGGGGACCGCAGCCGTGGTGATGACGACATCGGAGTCCGCCACGTGGGGGGCGAGCAGATCGCGCTGCCGCTGGGCGCGGTCCTCGCTCATCTCCCGGGCATACCCGCCCGATCCTTCGAGCGCATCGAGGTCGAGTTGGATGAACGTCGCGCCCATCGACTTCACCTCATCAGCGCTGGCCGCGCGGACGTCGTACGCCGAGACCCGCGCTCCGAGGCGCTTGGCGGTCGCAATCGCCTGGAGTCCGGCCACGCCCGCCCCGAGGACCAGGACGCGGGCCGGCTGGATGGTGCCGGCGGCGGTCATGAAGAGCGGGAAGAACTTCGGGAGCCGGTCGGCCGCGACCAGGGATGCGCGGTATCCGGTCACGAGCGCCTGGGACGTCAGCGCGTCCATCGACTGCGCGCGCGAGATGCGCGGCACCAGGTCGAAGGACAGGCCGGTCGCTCCCGCGTCATGCAGGCCGCGCACGGTGTCGAGGTCCTGCGCCGGGGAGAGGAACGACACCGAGACGGCACCAGCCTTCATCCGCTTGGCACGCGCGTAGTCGAGCGGGCGGACCGACGCGACCACGTCCGCGGCCGCTAGGGCATCGTCCATGGCGGACGTGGGGACGATCAACGCCCCCGCGGCCAGGTAGTCCGCGTCGGGCGCGAAGGCGTGATCCCCCGCCCCCGACTCGACCACGACCTCGAAGCCCAACTGCGTGAACTTGCCGACGACGGACGGCACGATGGCCACGCGTCGCTCGCCCGGGCGCGTCTCCCGGGGCACGAGCAGTCTCATCCCATACCTCCGGGGGCGAGCCTACGACCATTAGCGTGGACCCATGCGGGGACCTTGGGCACACGTTCGCGGGATCCTCCGACCGGAGGCCTTCCACGGACACGGGACGCGCCGCGGCTTCTTCGAGGGCTGGTACGTCAAGCTCGTGGACGCGCAGCAGCAGGCCCGCTGGGCGGTCATCCCCGGGGTCTTCCGCGGCCGTGACGACGGCGTGGTGACCGACGAGGCGTTCGTGCAGGTGCTCGACGGGGCCACGGGGCGATCGTGGTACCACCGATACCAGACCGCCGAGTTCCAGGCGAGCGACCGCACCTTCGAGGTTGCTGTCGGCCCGAATCGGTTCAGTTCGGCTGGCGTGCACCTGGACCTGCCGTCGCTGACCGGCGACATCGCCTTCGAGAGCTCCTTCGATCCGTGGCCGGTGACGTGGCGCCGCCCCGGCATCATGGGTCCCTACGCCTGGGCTCCGATGATGGAGTGCTACCACGGCGTGGTGTCCTTCGGCCACGAGTTGAGCGGGCAGCTTCACGCCGACGGCGTGACGCAGGACTTCACCGGCGGGCGCGGCTACATCGAGAAGGACTGGGGCCGGGCCTTCCCCGCGGGTTACGTGTGGATGCACTCCAATCACCTCGCGGGAGCGCCCGAGGCGTCCCTCGTCGCCTCCGTGGCGATCATCCCCTGGATGCGCTCGTCCTTCCGGGGTTTCATCGTCGGCCTCCGTCTCGGCAGACGACTCCACTCATGGGCGACCTACAACGGCTCGAAGGAGCGTGGCCTGTCCATCGACGACGGGCACGTGAGGTGGAGCCTGGATGGACCGTCCGGGCTCCTCGAGCTCTCGGCCGAGCGCATCCGCGGAGGCCTCCTGCACGCACCGATCCGCACCCGCATGCATGAACGCGTCGAGGAGACCCTCGACGCGACCCTTGACGTGCGGCTCACCGATCCCTCCGGCCAGGTCGTGCTCGACACGCAGGGCACCTGCGCCGGCCTGGAGGTGCATGGCGATCTGGCACGCCTGCTCGCGGTCGGGACTCGCTAGCCGAGATCGTCAGAAGGGGTCGTCGTCGTCGCGCCGGGCGAGGATCTGCGCGACGACGCGCATCATCATGGCGGCCGACAGGAACAGGCCCACGAAGCCGATGAGGCGGAGCGGATTGGCGACGGTGTCGTTGGAGTCCATGCCCCCGGCGATGAGCACCAACCCCGACCCCAGAAGGCCGAACACCCCGACCGCGGTGAACAGGACGCGATTGAGCCAATGCTCCA
The DNA here is from genome assembly GCA_023264215.1 of Candidatus Nanopelagicales bacterium. Next base: position 6,389 of record JALQSY010000054.1, on the reverse strand, counting down.
TGCGGTGGCCGTCCGCTCCCGAGAAGCGGTCGATGCGCACGGTGAATCGGCCACTGCGCGCCTGGAGGGCCAGATCCTCCGTGACCTGCGGCATGGACCGCAGGACCGGCAGGGCGCGGATCAGCTCGCGCGTGAGCTGATCGCGGGGATCGAGTTCGCTGTGGGCGACGATCTCGCCCATCTTGTCCTGCGCGGCCGGTCCCATGCGGAAGTCCGGATCGAGGACCCGCAGGGTGCCATCCAAGGTGAGGATCGCTCGGGCGAGAATGGTCAACGACGCTGGAGCACCGACCCCGTGGCGATCGAGCACGCGGATGATCTCGGAGATCGCACCAGGATCGAAGCCACCGCCCTGCAGGGTGGTGAGCACAACCCCGAGGTCGAACTCCAGCGACGTGATATCGATGTTCTCCCCGGCCTGTCCGGCAACGCGACGAACAGCGCGTGCCAGCACCGCCGGATCGCGGAGGGTGAAGCCCAGGGCCATCTGCTGCAGGCCCTCGAGGGTGACCGGATCGATCCACCCCACCGCACCGAAGTCGATCAGCCACAGGGTCCCGGTGCTGTCGACCATGACGTTCCCCGGATGGGGGTCGGCGTGGTAGACGCCGTCGGTGAGGATCTGGTTGAGGAAGGAGTCCAAGAGGCTGCGGGCCAGACGCTCCCGCGGCGCGCCGGACGCCTCGATCGCCCGCTGGTCCGAGACCGACTCCCCGTCCACCTCGTCCATGACCAGCACGCGGCGGGTCGTGAGGTCGGCGTAGATCTCGGGAATGCGCACGCCCTCATCCCCCGATCGAGCACGGCGCATGGCGGCGTTGTTGCTGGCCTCGCGGGTGAAATCGAGTTCCTCGGTGATGCCCGAGACCAACTCGCGAGCAAGTCCCACGATGCCGACCCGACGTGCGGCGGCGGACTGCCGTTCGAGACTGCGGGCCCCGCCGATCAGGACCCGACCGTCGATGACGACGCTGTCCTCCACGTCCGGTCGCTGCACCTTGACGATGACACGGCGCCCGTCCTTCATCACGGCGCGATGCGTCACGCCGATGGATGCCGCAGCCAGCGGCTGCTCGGAGAAGCTCGTGAACATGGTCTCCAGCGGCGCTCCGAGCTCGGCCTCGACGACGGACCGTACGACGGGAAACGGCAGGCCCGGGACCGAGGAGCGCAGCTGCGCGAGTTCGTCGGTGATCACGGGCGGCAGGAGGTCGTCGCGCGTGGATGCGATCTGGCCGAACTTGACCAGCATCCCGCCGGACTCCTCGAGGGTCAGGCGGAGCGCGCGCGCCGTCTCAGGCGAGAGCAATTCGGCGCGAGAGGCCAGGCGTCTGCCGATGAGGCCGTTGCGCCGGGCAATGCGCGCGATGTGGGCTAGGCGCCGAGTCACCGCGATGCGCGCCTTGATCGCTCGGATCGGTCGGGGGATGCGGCGCTGGCCGCGACGCGGCCTGAGCATCGCGTCGATGACCAGGCTCGCGACGAGCGCGACGATGAGGGCGTAGCCGAGCCACGCGAGCGCGAGCAGGAGGGTCTCGCTGGGGTCCTCCTCGAGGTTGAGCTCCACATTGCCCTGGACCTGCACCAGCAGCAGCAGGAGGCCGCCGAAGAAGCCGATGACGCCGGCCGCCAGGGATCGCAGGCGGCCGCGTCGGACGTCGAGGATGCGTGCGGAGAGCCAGCCCATGAGCAGTGATGCGAGGAAGATCGTGGCGAGGACCACGATGAGGTCCCACACCGAACCCTCGCTCTGGATCACCCGCCCATGCTCCCACGAGGGGACCTGCTCGCAGACGGTGTCCTGTGATCGGCCTCACGCGTTCGGGGACCACTGCTCGACCGCGCGATGCCCGCGGTGATCCTGGAAGTCACCGGTCGTCCACCTCCGCGGCGTAGACATGGCAACGGAGTCCGGATACCCGGACCGCATAGAGGAGGAATCGTGATCAGCACCACCCCCGCTGATTCGCCCCCGGCCAGCACCACCCCCGCTGGCCCCATCACGCTCAACGGCACGTGGTTCGCTCGCGTCGGCCTGAGGCCCTACGGCCTCCTAGGACCCGTCGATCGCACCCCCGGCACGCGCGCGCCGATCCGGGCACTGCCCCGGCTCGACCTCGCCGCCTAGCCCGTCGCTCGTCCCATCTGGGCCCGCCGGAGCCAACGGCGGGCCAAGATGGGGGCATGGCCAAGACACCGCTCCGCCCGCAGCGATGGCGTCCGCCCAAGAACGTCGGCCGCCGCGGACCCTTCGGTGCCAACGCCGCCATCGATGACGTCCAGGTGATTCCCCTGCCTGGGTCGGGTGCTGAGGATGTCGCCGTCGGACCCGACGGCGCGGTCTACACCGGCACTCGCGAGGGCAGCATCCTGCGCGTGTCAGCAGACGGTCGCATGGTCGAGCGGATCGCCCAGACCGGCGGACGTCCCCTGGGCATCGAGGTCCATCCGGACGGCTGGCTGGTGGTCTGCGACGCCCACCGCGGCCTGCTGCGCGTCGATCCCGGGACCGGTGACATCGCGGTGCTCGTCGACTCCTACGACGGCCGGCCCCTGCGCTTCACCAACAACTGCGCTGTCGCCCAGGACGGCACGATCTACTTCTCCGACTCCTCCCTGTACTACGGACTCGAGGAGTTCAAGGGGGACATCCTGTCCCACACCAGCTCGGGCAGGGTGCTCCGCCGCACCCCGGACGGCACGGTCGAGGTCGTGCTCGACGGCCTGGACTTCGCCAACGGCGTGGCACTGGCCTCGGATGAGTCATTCCTCCTCGTCGCCGAGACCGGCGGCTACCGGGTCACCCGCCTCGACCTCAGCGGAGCCACCGCCGGCAAGCGAGCCGTCATCATCGACAACATGCCCGGCCTGCCGGACAACATGTCGACCGGCAGCGACGGGATCTTCTGGATCGCGCTGCCCTCGGAGCGCAACGCCCTGCTCGACCTGCTCCTGCCGCGGCCGGGCTTCCTCCGCACCGCGATCTGGGCACTGCCCGACCGCCTCCAGCCCGACGCCAACCGCATCACCTGGGTGATCGGCATCGACGGCGAGGGTCAGGTGGTGCGCAATCTCCAGGGATCGGGGGAGTCCTTCCACTACGTGACCGGCGTCCGGGAGCACGAGGGGCGCCTCTACCTCGGCAGCCTCGTCGAGCCCTCGATCGCCGCTGTCACCCTGTGAAGACACACGGGGGAAACACGGGACTGCTAGGACTGCCCGCATGAGCGCGATCACAGGGGTCGCGGCGTACGACGAGATGTACGTCGACGACGTGCCCCGAGCCGGACAGGTGGAGCTCCATCGGGTGCTCGCCCGTCTGCCGGCGGATGAACTCAGCGATCGTGCCCGACTGCGCGACGCGTATCTCGACCGCAATGGGATCACGTTCACCCTGGGCGAGCGCGAGCGTCCGCTCCCGATGGACCTCATCCCCCGGATCATCACCGCCGACGAGTGGTCGATCATCGAAGCCGGCGTCGTGCAGCGCATCGAGGCGCTCGAGATGTTCCTCTCCGATGTCTACGGCCCGGGCGAGGTGCTGGCCGAGGGGATCGTTCCGCGCCGGCTCGTGACCACCTCGACGCACTTCCACCGCCAGGCCTGGGGCATGCAACCGGCCAACGGCGTGCGCATCCACATCTCCGGCATCGACCTCATCCGCGACGAGACGGGGCGCTTCCGCGTCCTCGAGGACAACCTGCGCAACCCTTCGGGCGTGTCCTACGTGCTGCAGAATCGGCGCACCCTGGCCCACGTCATCCCCGAGGTCTTCGCCGGCCACATCGTGCGCCCCGTCGCGGAGTACCCCGAGCGCCTCGAGCGAGCCCTCATCAAGGCCGCGCCGGTGAGCAACCCCGTGATCGTCGTGCTCACTCCCGGGGTCCACAACTCAGCGCACTACGAGCACGCCTTCCTCGCCCGCAATATGGGAGTCGAACTCGTCGAGGGGCGCGACCTGTACTGCCGCGACGATCGGGTATGGATGCGCACGACCCTGGGACCGCGACAGGTCGACGTCATCTATCGCCGTATCGACGACGACTACCTCGATCCCCTCCAGTTGCGGGCCGATAGCGTGCTCGGCGTCCCCGGTGTGCTCAATGCCGCTCGGGCGGGCAACGTGACGATCGCCAACGCGGTGGGCAACGGCGTCGCCGACGACAAGGCGATCTACCCCTATGTCCCGCAGCTGATCCGCTACTACCTCGGCACCGAGCCGATCCTGCACAACGTCGACACCTACGACCTCGAGGACAGCGAGCAGCGTGCCCATGTCTTCGAGCGCATCGATCGGATGGTCGTCAAGCCCAGCGATGCCTCCGGCGGTTACGGGCTCCTCATGGGACCCAGCGCCACGGACGAGCAGATCGCCGAGACCCGCGCGGCAGTCGAGGCGCACCCGCGCGGATGGATCGCGCAGCCCGTCGTCACCTTCTCGACCTGTCCGACCGTCGTCGACGGCGGCAAGGTGGAGGCTCGCCACGTCGACCTGCGACCCTTCGCGGTCAACGACGGCGACGAGATCTACGTGCTGCCCGGTGGCCTGACCCGCGTGGCTCTCCCCGAGGGAAGCCTGGTGGTCAACTCCAGCCAGGGGGGTGGGTCCAAGGACACGTGGGTGCTCGATGCCGCCGGCGCCGTCACCCGCCCGCAGGCGCGACCGCGGCGACGCACGTCCGTCGAGCCCGACCTGCCCGCTCGCCACGAGGCACCCCGCACGCACGACGAGCGTCTTCAGCAGCAGGAGCGCCAGCAGCAGCAGGGCCGACGATGCTGAGTCGCATCGCGGAGTCCTTCTTCTGGATCGGCAGATACCTCGAGCGCGCCCACGCGACCGCGCGCATGGTCGCGGAGCACCACCAGTTGATCGTCGAGGAGTCACCGGTCGACGAAGCGGGCGCGGGCGCGATGCTCCTCGAAGCCCTGTCGCTGGAAGGCGACACCGACGGCGCGTCGCTGGTCACGGTCGTCCTCGGCGATCCGGGACGACCTTCCACCGTGGCCGGTGCCATTGCGTCCGCACGAGCCAACGCACTTGCCGTCCGCGACGTCCTGTCCGTCGAGGTCTTCGAAGCCCTCAACGCCGCTCACCTGTCGGTGGTCCGCGGACTGGGCCTGTCACGCGTCGACAGTCCCGGCGCCGCGCTCCATCGCGTGGTGGAGCGACTGCTCGTCGTCCACGGGGTGATCGCGTGGGCGATGCCGCGCGATGAGGCCTACCACTTCTTCGTCCTCGGTCGCTCCCTCGAGCGCATCGACATGACAGCACGCCTGCTCGCCGTCCAGCATGACGCGCTCTGGCCGGAGTCCGGGCCCGTCGCCGCACTGCGTTCCGCGGCCGCGCACTCCGCGTATCTCAGGCGTGCGGCAGTCGACGGCGACGGGGTGCGCGAGTTCCTCGTCCTCGATCCGGACTTCCCGCGCTCGATGCGCCGCAGTGCGATCGAGGCGGAGGACGCCGTGCGGTCCATCATGGCCCTCGGCGCGGGCGGCGGGACCGAGTTGCTGCGCGAGGTCGGCATGCTGCGATCGTCCCTGGAATTCGCGGTCCGGCCGACCCCGGAGGATGTCGATCGGCTGGCCGAGCAGGCCCGCATCGCCGCGATGACCGCCTCCGACATCGCCGATGCCGCATTCTTCCGACAGTCGGGCACGATCGTGTGGAGTCACTGATGGGCGGCATACCCGAGCCAGGCGGCGGCCGGCGCCTGCACATCTCGCATCGGACCGGCTATCGCTATGCCGGTCTCGTGGACGCGAGCTTCAACGAGGTGCGGATGACCCCGCTGCACAGGGGCGGTCAGGCCCTGCTGTCGCACACGCTGCAGGTCAGCCCGAGCACCGCGGTCCAGTCCTACGTCGACTACTGGGGTGCCCACGTCGAGACCTTCGACGTGCACCTGCCGCACGACCGCCTCGAGGTCATCTCGGTGAGCACCGTCGACACCCCGCCCCATCGGCACAACGCCAAGCGGGCTGACTGGACGACCGTCACGTCGGACACCGTGGCGGACAGGTGGGCCGAGTACCTCACGACCACGGGCTACGTCGACGATGCCGCAGCCGACCCGCAGAGGGCCGCCGTGGTCGAAGCGATCCGCGCGACACCCACGCCGCAGGATGCCGTGCGCCTCGCCGTCGACGCCGTGCGCGATCGGATCGTCTACACGCCCGGAGCGACCACCGTCTACACGACGGCGCAGGAATCATGGGCCGACGGCCACGGGGTGTGCCAGGACTTCACTCACGCGACGCTGTCGCTGCTGCGAGCGGCGCACATTCCCTCGCGCTACGTCAGCGGCTACCTGGCGACGACCCCTCCGCCTGGCAAGGAACGCGTCGTCGGTGCCGACGCGACGCACGCCTGGGCCGCGGTGTGGATCCCG
>JALQSY010000053.1 GCA_023264215.1 Candidatus Nanopelagicales bacterium | reverse complement strand
CGTCCAGCCGTAGTCCTGCCGGCTCGGCGACCCGTCGACTCCGAACGCGGCCGCCAACTCGCGCGCGAGGGCCTCGACATCGACATCGGAGCCGTCGAGCCGGAATCCGCGAGCGGTGCCCGGCTCGTCCGGGAGGTCGGGTCCGGGGATGATTGCTGCGCCGTACCCGGGGTAGATCGCCATGGCCTTGTCCGCAGTGCCTGCCTCGGCAGCGGGAGCCATCCCCATGCCGGACTGCCCTGCCACGACTGGGATAGGCGGGGACGCCTCTCCCACCACCGGGAGCTCGTCGGCCGCGACGGCCGCCACGGCTTCCGGCTCCGGCGCGGTTGCCCGTCCCAGTGCCACACCGGCCAGGCCGACTCCCGCCAGGAGGGCAACACCGGCTGCCGCAGCGACGATCGCAACGCCCGCGCGCCGCCCGCGCATCGGCACGACGCGCGACCGGTCGAGTGCGCGTTCGCGAATCGCCTCGAGGTCAGGTGCCGGGGCGCTGGGCGCCGGATCGGCTCCCCGCAGCCGGGCCAGGGGATCAGTGTCATCAGCCATGGTGGCCTCCCTCCACTGATGCCTATGTCGGGAGACGCGGATTCCTTGCAGTCAGGCGAGGAGTTCTTCGAACCTCGACCGCGCGCGTGAGAGGGCGGAGGCAGCCCCGCCCTCGGTCAGGCCCAGGGCGCAGGCGAGATCCCGGCCATTCAGGCCCTCCCACGCGACCAGTCGCAGGACCTCGCGGTCCCTCGCCGACAGCGCTCGCCACGCCGAGGCGAGGTGGGCGTCATCGGTCACGATGTCCGCGGGATCCGCCTCGTCCACGGCATCGATGTCCCCGAGGTCGGCGACGAGCACCTCCTGAGGCCGCCGGCGGTAGTTGGCCAGGACTCGGCGCGCGACGCCGTACAGCCAGGGCAGCTCCGCTCCCGGCGGGATATCCGACCTGCGGCGCCACGCGACCACGAGCACATCCGCCGTGAGGTCGTCTGCCGTGGCCGCCGGATCAGCCGTGCCGGTGAGTCGTCGATACAGGTAGCGGCGGATATCCACCGCGTGCTGATCGACCATCTCCTCGAGCGTCACCGCGCTCCCCTCACGACGGCAGCGAGCCCCCGGACGGGGCCCGCGACACGTACGACGCGATGAGGAGTCTGCCGGATCCTTTCCATTTCCCCGGAATCCACGCGGGAGGTGCATCCGGTCTCTAGCCTCGCCGTAGACGAGCAGGGAGGTTCACATGTCACAGCACGACGTCGTGGTCATCGGAGGCGGCACCGCAGGCATCACGGCCGCTGCGCGCTTGCGCAATGCCGGCGTGGCCGACGTGGCGATCATCGAGCCGAGCAGTGTGCACTACTACCAGCCGCTGTGGACCCTCGTCGGGGGCGGCGAGGCCAACATCGACTCGACCGTGAGGCCGGAGGCGTCCGTGATCCCGAAGGGCGCCACATGGATCCAGGGGTCCGCGACCGCTGTCGACCCCGAGGCGCAGACGGTCACGCTCGACAACGGAGAGGTGATCGGCTTCCAGTGGCTCGTCGTCGCCTCGGGCATCCAACTCGACTGGGGCAAGATCCCCGGCCTCGAATCGACGCTCGGCAAGAACGGCGTATCGAGCAACTACCGCTACGACCTAGCGCCGCTCACCTGGCGCAACATCCAGGGCACCTCGAGCGGTACGGCGCTCTTCACGATGCCACCCGGCCCGATTAAGTGCGCTGGCGCACCGCAGAAGATCGCCTACCTCGCTGCTGACCACTGGCGACGCCAGGGGGTGCTCGGGAGCATGGACATCCACCTCATCCTGCCCACACCGGGCATGTTCGGGATCCCCGAGTTCGCCGAGGGCCTTGCCAAGGCTGCCAAGCGCTACGGCATCAAGGTGCACTTCGAGAGCAAGCTCGTCTCCATCGACGGCGACGCTCGCACGGCGGTCATCAGCAAGCTCGACGGCTCGGAAGAGCAAGAGCTCACGTTCGCCATGGCGCATGTGACGCCACCGCAGAGCGCTCCTGACTGGATCAAGGCCAGTCCGCTCGCGGATCCCGAGAGTCCCTTCGGCTACATGGCCGTCGACAAGCACTCCCTGCAGAGCACGAAGTACCCGCGGATCTTCGGCCTGGGCGACTGCACGACGACGCCCAACTCCAAGACCGGGGCGGCGGTGCGCAAGCAGGCGCCCACGCTCGTGGCGAACCTCATGGCGGCTCGTCAGGGAGCCACCAGCGCGAAGTCCTACGACGGCTACGCCTCGTGCCCCCTCATCACGGCCAAGGGCAAGTGCATCATGGCGGAGTTCAACTACGACATGGAGCGCACGCCGACCTTCCCGGTCCTCGACATGACGAAGGAGCGCTGGGACATGTACATGGTCAAGAAGCATGCGCTGCCCAAGATGTACTGGGATTTCATGCTCAAGGGCCGCGCCTAGGAATAGCCGAGACGCTCGGCGTCCTCGGGCAGGTCGATATCAGCCGCGGCCGACCACGCGTCCATGATCGACACCACCGTCAGGGGACGAAGGTCGTCGAGCACCTGACGGACGGACATGTCGCGTCCATCGCCGTACGCCGCGAGAGCCTGGCGGACGGCATCCACCCGGTAGACGGCCGTCATCGGCTGCTCGCGCCCCTCCGCGTCGGTCACCACCGCAGCGGCTGCATCGTCGATAACCCGGCGCAGCGCAGGGATCGCTGCGCCTCCCGCTGGGGCATCGCCCGCCAGAACGGCGACATGCGTGGCGTCCGCGGGCACGCAGGCGAGCCCGGCGATGAGAGCCGCGCACGGACCACCGCCCGGCGGTTCCTCGCGCGTCCAGATGACATCGCTGGTCAGCGGCCTCTCCGGGCCGACGACGATGACGGGATCGGCCACCTCGACGACACCCGAGACCGTGGCCTCGAGCAGGCCTCGACCCTGAGCGTCCAGCAGCGCGAGCTTGTCGGCGCCGAATCGCCTGGCCTCGCCGCCCGCGACGACGATCGCGGCTAGGGAGCCCACTCGGGCCTTCGCTTCTCGATGAAGGCCGTCATGCCCTCGCGTGCCTCCGGCGACGTGAAGAGTCCCGCGGAGACCTCGGCCGTCCACGCGAAGGCGTCATCGCGCGTCATCGCGGGGACACGACGCAGCAGCTCCTTGGTCCGTGCCACCGCCTCCGGTCCTCCCAGGCGGAGTTGCTCGACGAAGCCAGAGACAGTCGCATCGAGAGCATCGGCCTCGACAACCTGCGTCACCAGCCCTGCCGCGCGTACGCGATCCGCGCTCACGCGCTCGCCGGTAAGGAGCAACTCCTGGGCATCGCGGCGATGCATGACCTGCAGGCACACGACCGAGATGATGGCCGGGGCAACGCCGACGCGCACCTCGCTGAAGGCGAACTTCGCGGCCTCCGATGCCACGGCGATGTCGCATGCAGCCACGAGACCGTTGCCGCCCCCGGCGACGTGCCCCTGCACCCTGGCGATCATCGGCTTGGGGTGATCGAGCATGGCCACCAGGACCTCGACGAGGCCGGCGGTGCCCCCCGTGGCGAAGCCGCCACTGGTCGCGGCGAGCGCACCGGAGAGATCGGCGCCGGAGCAGAAGGTCGTGCCGCTGCCGGTGAGCACCACCACGCGCACCGACGAGTCCTGCGCGGTGGCTGCGAGGTGCGCAAGCAGCAGGCCCATCGACTCTGCGTCGAGGCGGTTCTTGGCCTCTGCGCGGTTGAGCGTGATGGTGGCGACGCCGTCCTCCACGACGAGCAGCACCGCGTCGTCGGCGGTCACTTCCTGCCCATTCCCTCGAGCATCGTGATCACGCGCAGCATCACCTCGTCGGCTCCGCCGCCGATGGAGACCAGCCGCGCATCTCGGAAGTAGCGGGCAACCCACATCTCCTCGGCGTAGCCCATGCCGCCGTGGAACTGGACGCAGGTGTCAGCGACCTCGCGCACCAGGCGACCCGTCTTCAACTTCGCCACCGTGGCCTCACGGGTGACGTCCCGACCTGACATGTACTTGTCCGCCGCATGCTGAAGGAAGCCATCGAGGGTGTCAACGTCCGCGTAGAGCTCGGCGAGGCGGTACTGCAGGTGCTGGTTGGCGAGGAGCGGCTTGCCGAAGGCAACACGCTGCTGGAGGTACTCCTTGGTGCGGTCGAGGGCTCGGCGAGCACCGGCGACGGCGATGTAGGCACCGACGAGTCGCTCATCCTGGAATTGCGCCATCTGCTGCTGGAATCCACGATCGGGCTCGCCGATGGTGTTGCTCACCGGCACGCGCACCTGATCGAGAACGATCTCGGCGGTATCGCTTGCCCTGTTGCCCATCTTGTCGATCTTGCGACCGACGCTGAAGCCTGGCGTCTTCGTGGGCACGATGATCAGGCTCATTCCGTGGTAGTCCCCCGGCTGCGAGTCGGGATCTGTCCGAGCCAGCAGGCACAGCCAGTCCGCCTGCGTGCCGTTGGTGATCCACATCTTGCGTCCCGTGATGACCCAATCGTCACCGTCGCGAACTGCGCGAGTGCGGATGCCTGCGACATCGGAGCCGGCATCGGGCTCGCTGACAGCAATCGAGCACACCATCTCGCCGCGCAGCGTGGGCTCGAGATAGGTCCGCTTGAGCTCGTCGGATCCATAGCGCGCCAGTGCGGGCGTCGCCATGGACGTCTCCACCGCGATCGCCATCGGCACACCCGCGCAGTCCATGCGGCCGAGCTCCTGCGCAAGCACGTAGGTAAACGAGTGGTCGGCCCCACCACCGCCGTACTCCGGGTCGTACTCGAGCCCGAGAGCACCGAGCTCACCGAGTTTGGGGAAGACCTCGTGCGCGGGAAAGATCCCGGCCTCCTCCCACTCGTCGACGTGGGGATTGATCTCCTCGTCGATGAGCCGCCGCAGCGACTTGCGGAACTGCTCGTGCTCCTCGGTGAACTGCATCACTCACTCCCTACTTCGTCGTTCTCAGGTCGAGGGCTCCCGCCCACAGCTGCGTCAACGTGGCGACGGCCGTCACCTCGTCGTGGGCCTCGCCGCGCCCGAACCAGTGGCGCGCGAACCCCTCGACCATCGCGCACAGCGCGGCCGCGGCCGCATGTGCATCCAGGTCAGCGCGGGCCAGGCCGCCCGCCTGAAGGTGACGGATCGTCGCGGCGACACGCTCCACGTGCGCAGCCCGCAACCCGGCGAGTACGCCGCGGAAGGTCTCGTCGGTCGTCGCGGCCTGCTCCACCACCTCGAGGAGTCGAGCGTGCTCGCGATAGGCGTCGAGATAGCGCCGGTTGGCCAGATCGATGCGCGAGAGCGGGTCGGCAGCCTCGGGCGTGCTCAACGAGGCGTAGAGGCCGTCGACGAGGGACTCCACTACGGCCATGAGCACGGCCTCCTTGGTGGCGAACCAGGTGTAGACCGTCCCGTGGCTGACCCCCGCGGCCTCGGCGATGTCGCCCATGCGCGTCCCGTCGTAGCCGCGCTCCTCGAAGACGCCGCGAGCGGCACCGATGAGGCCATCGCGCGTCCGACGACCGCGATCAGTGAGGGGAACGGCGCTCATGAGAGGTCCGTGCCGGGCTCGGGCAGCAGTGCGACGGGGATATCGACCATGCGCGCACGCAGGTGCTCGCCGAGGCCCTTGGCCTGCGGGTCGCTGCGGGCGTTTTCCGCGACCCCGCGACCGAGGATCCCGTGGATCACGATGTTGACCGCGTGGAGGTTGGGCAGGGGATGCACGTCGATGGCAAGGAGCGCCGCCTCCGGCAGGAGTTCGCGGATCCGATCCGGCGTCAGCAGCTCGACGAGCCACGCGTAGGCCCCGTCGCGATCGGGAATCGCGGCGGGGATCCACACGCCGACGTTCGCGGCGCCGCCCTTGTCGCCGCTTCGCGCTCCCGCGATACGTCCGAGCGGCGCGCGGATCGTCTCGCCCGTCGGCGCGCGTCCCGACACCGCCATCGGGGACTGCCACACGACGGGCTCCTCCGCCAGGAGATGGGGAAGCACCTCGACCGCGGCTCCGTCGACCGCCACGTGCGGTCGGGCCGCGCTGCGCTCGACGGTCGTGGGCCAGTAGACCCCGTACGGCGTGCCCTCGCCCGGAGGAGCGGTGGGGAACATGCCGGGATAGGACGCCAACGCTGACTCCACCACAGCCGTCGTGAACGGCTTGGCCACCGCCTTCGGATCCATGTCGCGCACCGTGAGCCTCAGCGTGGACTGCGCATCTGCCGCGGACGCCGGGTCGCTTGCCGGCGAAGGCGACCAGTCGACATCGAGTTCGCGCACGGAGAGGGTCGACCGGCTCGCGCGCGTGGCCGAGGACATTCCTGGCTCGAGCGCCTGATCCAGCGACAGGCCCGTGATGGTGCGCATCGCAAGATCAGCCTTGGCCGTGGCATCGAGTCCGGTCATGACGAGCGTCATGGAGTTGCGGAAGCCACCGAGGTAGTTGGCCGCGACCTTGAGCCTGCGCGGTGGTGTCTCGCCATGTACGCCGCTGATCCGGACACGGTCGGTGCCCTCCGCCGACAACGCGATCGAGTCGAAGCGCGCGGTCGCATCGGGATTGGCGTAGGCCGGACTGCCCAGCTCGTAGAGCAACTGCGCGGTGACCGTCCCGACGGTGACAGCGCCCCCGGTCCCCGGGTGCTTGGTGATGATGCTCGAGCCGTCATCGGCCACCTCGGCGATCGGGAAGCCGACGTGTTCCATCCCGGGAAGCGAGGAGAAGAACGAGTAGTTGCCGCCGGTGACCTGGGCACCGCACTCGATGGCGTGTCCCGCGACGACGGCTCCAGCGAAGCGGTCGAGCATGACCCGATCGCCGTCCGCGGCGTCGGCATACGACCAGCCGTGCCACCACGCTGCGGGCCCCACGACGAGCGCCGCATCCGTGATCCGTCCGGTGATGACGACATCGGCACCCGCGGCAAGGGCAGCGGTCACGGGCTCGCCGCCGAGATAGGCGTTGGCGGTGAGGAAGGAGATGCCGTCGGGGGCCTCGCGTGTGTCGAGGTTGATCCATGGCTCGTCGAGTTCCGCCATCCGCGGCATGAGGTCATCACCGGCAACCACTCCGATGCTCACCGGACCGATCCCGAGTTTGTCAACGAGGTCTGCGAGCGCATCGGCACACCCCTGAGGATCGAGGCCGCCGGCATTGGAGACGACGCGGATCCCGCGCTCACGGCACGTGCCGAGCACCTGCTCCATCTGGGTGAGGAACGTGCGTGCATATCCGGCACCCGGACCGTGCTTGAGCCGCTGCCGGGCGAGGATGAGCATGGTGAGTTCGGCGAGCCAGTCGCCGGTGAGCACGTCGATGGGTCCGCCCTCGACCATCTCGCGCGCCGCGGAGAGGCGGTCGCCGAAGAACCCGCTGCAGTTGGCGATGATGACGGGTCTGTTCACGCGTCCGCCTCCGTGGAGGCCAGCACGGCCACCACCTGGTGCGCGTCGACCGACTGGCCTGGCGCCACGAGAATCTCCGTCACGACGCCGTCGGCATCTGCGGTGATGCGATGCTCCATCTTCATCGCCTCGAGCACCACGAGCGTCTGGCCCGCGGCGACGCGATCACCGGCGGCCACTTCGACGACGGTCACGGTGCCCGGCACCGGGGTGGACGGTCCTGCTGCGGAGGCACCCGCGTCGAGGTCGGCGAAGCGCGGGCGCACGTGCCACTGGGTCGACCACAGACCGTCGTCGACGCAGAGAAGATCGCCGTACGCCACCACCTCATGCGCGACGCGCACGCCGTCGAGGATCACGATGACACGATCGCCATCCACCGCGGTCTGCGCGGATCCGATCTCACGGCCCGCTTCGAGGTGCGCGTCAGCACCCGCCGGTACGACGCTCACGCGCAGGCCGTCTCGCGACTCGCGGTAGGCGATGGTGGGGCCATCGTCGTCGCCCAGCGGCGTGACACCGATGAGTTCGGGCACGCTCGGCACGTTGCGCCAGCCTCGCGGCACCCCGGCAACGTCGTCTGACCCGTGCGCCGCGATAGCGGTGAGGTGACGGTCGAGCACGTCGGCGGGGATCTCGGGTGCGAGCGTGCCCACCTCGTGGTCGAGGAAGGCGGTCGTCGTGTCGCCCGCGAGGAAACGCGGCGACTGCAGGATCGCGATGAGCGACTCGCGATTGGTGACGAGGCCGTGGATGCGACTGGCACGCAGGGCTCGCGCGAGTTGCGCTGCAGCCGTCGGACGGTCCGCCGCCTGTGAGATGACCTTGGCGAGCATCGGGTCGTAGTACGCGGACACGACGGAGCCGGACTCCACGCCGGAGTCGGTCCTCACTCCCCCCGGCACCTCGAAGCACTCCAGCGTGCCGGTGTTGGGCAGGTAGCCGCGCGAGGGGTCCTCCGCGTAGAGGCGCACCTCGATGGCGTGCCCGCACGGGGCGATCTCGCCCTGCGTGCGCGGCAGAAGCTCTCCGCGAGCCACACGGATCTGCCACTCGACGAGGTCGAGGCCGGTGACCATCTCGGTGACGGGATGCTCGACCTGCAGGCGGGTGTTCATCTCGAGGAAGTAGAACTCCTGCGCATCGCCCTCCCCTGCGACGATGAACTCCACGGTGCCGGCCCCGACGTAGCCGATGCTGCTGGCGAGCGACACGGCTGCGGCGTACATCGCCTCGGCAAGATGCGGGGCCAGGCCAGGCGACGGCGACTCCTCGACGATCTTCTGGTGGCGGCGCTGGATCGAGCACTCGCGCTCGCCAAGGTGCACGACATTGCCGTGCGTGTCACCGAAGACCTGCACCTCGACGTGCCGTGACTCGGTGAGGTAGCGCTCGAAGAACACGGTGGCATCTCCGAACGAGGCCTGCGCCTCGCGACGCGCGGACTCGAGTGCATCGGCAAGATCCTCGGGGCGCTCGACGATGCGCATGCCCTTGCCGCCGCCGCCGGCCGAGGCCTTGACGAGCAGCGGGAATCCGACCTGCGCCGCGGCGGCAACTGCATCGACGTCGTCGCCGAGTTCGGCGCCGGGTACGAGCGGCACGCCAGCCTGGGCGGCCAGCCGCTTGGCCTCGACCTTGAGGGCCATCGCGCGAATCGACTCCGGCGTGGGACCGATCCAGGTGACGCCCGCGGCAGTCACCGCCTCGGCGAAGCCTGCGTTCTCCGACAGGAAGCCGTATCCGGGATGGACCGCGTCAGCGCCGGAGCGGCGTACGGCCTCGAGGATCTGCTCGACATCGAGGTAGGTCTCTGCGCTCGTCGCGCCGCGCAGCCGGATCGCGATGTCGGCTTCACGGACGAAGGGCGCCTCGGCGTCGGGCTCGGAGTAGACGGCGACGGTCTCGATGCCCATGGCTCGGGCGGTGCGGAAGACGCGGCGGGCGATCTCGCCTCGGTTTGCCACCAGGATGCGCTTCATCGCCATCACATCCGAAAGACGCCGTAGGCATCGGCGCCGATGACGGGGGCGGAATGCGTCGCGGAGAGCGCGAGCGTGAGCGCCGTGCGGGTGTCGCGGGGATCGATGATGCCGTCATCCCAGAGGCGCCCGGTGGCGAATAGCGCGGTGGACTGGCTCTCCACCTGCTGCTCGAAGGCATCGCGCATGGGAGCGAAGGCGGCCTCATCGAAGTCGATGCCCATGCTCTCGGCCTTCTGCCGGGCGACGATCGTGAGCACGCCCGCGAGCTGCTTGGGCCCCATGACCGCGATGCGGTGATTGGGCCAGGAGAAGACGAAGCGGGGGTCGTAGGCGCGGCCCGACATGCCGTAGTTGCCCGCACCATATGACGCACCCATCATCAGCGTGAGATGAGGCACCGTGGAATTGGACACGGCGTTGATGAGCTTGGCGCCGTCCTTGATGATGCCGCCCTGCTCATA
>JALQSY010000052.1 GCA_023264215.1 Candidatus Nanopelagicales bacterium | reverse complement strand
GGCCCCGGTTTTTTTTGGGGGGGGGCCGTGTTTATTTTCCAGCCCACCTTAGGCCTTCTAGGATGGCTCACAGTCTCTTTTATCCATGGCCCTAATGGTAGACTACCGGCCATATATATTCGGCCATCCTGGGCCATCCTGGGCCCTTGTAGAATGTTTGCAGAAAAACGTTGTGGACTAGAATATTCGGCCTGCCCCACCGTCTGAACCCTCGAATAGGACGCGAGACGACGGCGGGGCCCCCACGGGCCCCACGGGGCCCCAAAAAAACCGGGGCCCCGGTAGAATAAACCGGCCGGCCCAACGTCTGAGACACTGTAACATAGGAGGCAAATGAATGATTGACTTCGCGGTAGTCGCGCGGGTCACTAACGACAAAACAGGCGACGTTCCCACATTGTATGTGGGGTTCACTCGCGAGGAAAGCAAAGCATCCTGTAGGGGTTGCCCGTTGCTGGAGTCTGAGTGTTACGCCCAACATGGGACCCCGCTGCTAGGCCATGCATCGGTGCAAAGCACCGTGGCCCGTGACGGGTCCCGAGCCCGCTACCATTGGCGCAGAGCGATCAACCGCCGATCCAAGAAAGCCCGCATGTTCCGCGTCTCCGCACTGGGCGACGCGGCCCGGGCGAACCAGCGCGAGCTGGGCTTGGCGATGCACTACGCGCATCTTTCCGGGTTGGCGGTTGTTGGCTACACGCATTTTTGGCGCGAAGCCCCGCACCTTGCCACGTCGCTTTGCGCGAGTGTCGGCAGCACTACATCGGTCGAGAAATCGATCGGCGAGGCCAACGAAGCGATCCGCGCCGGCTTTCGCCCCGCGCTGGTGATGCCGGCGGGAACCACGGGCACCTACCAGCTGGCCGATGGCCACCGCGCCGTGCTTTGCCCCGCGATCGCGGCCGCGCAGCGCGGGATCCGCTACACGTGCAACGATTGCGCGAGTAGCAAGCGCGGCGCCCTATGCGAGGGATCGGCGGGCCCTGAGCGGCCGGTCGCCTACTTTCCCGACCACGGGCCCGCGGCCCGCAAGGCTCGCCGCTCGCCGGCGCTGGACGCCCGCGCCGCCTAGCAGGTATCCTTACCTCCGCCCGGGGTCCCCCGTTGGACCCCGGCGCCGGCCTGCGCGAGCAGCTCCCTCAAGCTGCTGCGCACGCCAGCGCCGTTTGGAGGGCGCTTGTAAATGCAGCTTCTCGTCGATGGATCTTCGTTGCTGATCATGACCGGGGCGGAATACTGCGGCGACACTCGCGTCGCGGCTGTCGGGCCTGCCAAGCCGTACGGCAACAGTTCCGTGCGGATCGAGATCCACGCCAATACCGCAGCCGATCCCCCCCGTGCCAATACTGTCTGCTTGGCTTGGCTGACCCTGTCGGTCGACGATGCGGAGCGGCTGTGCGGGTTGCTCACTGTCGCGCTCAATGCCGACGATCTCGGGGTCGGAGAAATCCGTTACGCGCGCTGAATAAACCGACGGTCGTTCCGTCGAAGGAATCACAATGACCAAGACGACATACACCTGCTGCGGATCCGTCCGCGGAAGCTGCGGACACCGGCATCGCACGAACAACGCCGCCGCCGCACTCGCCCGCCCCGTCGCCATGTACCTCGGCGATTACCTCGACGGCCTGCCGTACATGGGCGCGTGCCGCTGCGGCCGCCAGCACGTGAGCACGCACGCGATCGTGCACGTGGTCCGCAAGCCTGGGATCACGATCGCCTACTGTTCGGCGGAGTGCGCCGCTCGGTTCGCCCGCTGACCGCTGCGCCCTCAAGCCCCCGCCCGTAACGCAGCCGCAAGGCCGAGCGTGCGGGCTTCGGGCGTGTGACCACCATGACCACGAAGTATCGACCCCTGGACACGCTCGCCGATGCCACCGTCCGCATGGTGCGGCTGTTCGAGCGAGCAACGACAGCGCGCGAAAAGGCCGCGATCATGCGCCGGATCGCACGCGAGACCAACAACGGGCTAGTGCGGCGCATCGCCTCGGACGCTTCCGCGTCCTGGCGTCGCGCCTGACCCCCCCCCCCCCCCACCCGCCCCCGCCCGTAACGCAGCCGCAAGGCCGAGCGTGCGGGCTCGAGGGCGTGTGAGCACCCCTCAAACTCAGACCCTCATTGTGTCGTACGAGCCCTCGACCGCCTGGTGGGATGGCGGCACCCGCGAGGTGGACGGCGCCTGCGTTGTGCTGGCGTACGACGATGGCTCGATGTTTTCAGGCTTTGTGGGCCCGACCGAGGGCGATAGCCTCGACTGCTGGATGTCGAGGGATATTGCGGCCCACTGCCATCAGCCTGCGGTGCTCCGCGCCGTTATCGACGCGCGCGACGATGCGCTGGTCGGCCGAAGCGGCCGCGTTCGCACCGAGGTGCCGTTCGTCGGCTGACCCCGCCCACCGCCCCCGCCCGTAGAGCGTCGAGCGGAAAGCGTCACGCAAACGGAATAAACAGGCCGAGTTGGCCGTGGAGTAGACACGATGACCGCGAACAATCAGGCCCTGAAGCTCGAGACCCTGCGCGAGATCCTCGCCACCTTCGGCGGCGTCCTTCGTCGCGGCGCCCACGAACCGGGCAGCTGTGCCGTGTGTGCCGAGGAGCTGCGATCCGTGGCCACCGGCGAGGAGTGGACCGACCACCCTGCGGGATGCGAGATCGTCGGCGAGTTTGTTCGCACCCTCAATGACGGGGTGTGGTCCTCCGACGAGGCGCGCACCGAGCACTGCCTCCCGCTGGCCCTGCTCGATGATGCCTCGGCCGCGCCGGAGTGGCGCGATCGGTTCGCTCTGCGGACGATCCGCGAGGTCCTGCCGATCGCACTGCGAACCATCGGGCTGGACAACCACGCCGCCGCGTGCGAGTCGGCCAGCGACCTGGCCGCGGCGAGGGATGCTGCATCGCGCGCCCGTGACGCGGCCATGATGATCGACCCCACGCAGGCTGTCGTCGACGCTGCCTGCAACGCTTCCATGCGGCATCAGAACGCCGCGGTGTACGCCGTGTACCACGCCGCTCAGGCCTTGTTCTACAAGGGCAAGTCCGACCACGTCCTCGCGTTGGGGTGCCGGATCCTGGCCGAGTGCCACGCAGGAAAGTCCGACCGATGACCACCAGCGACGATCACGCGCCACAAGCACTGGCGACCGCTCGCAAGCAGCACAAGGAGATGACATGACCACCGACGAACAGTTGATCAACCTCCGCAAGACCGCCGTGGATCTCGCCACGGCGCTGTGTTCGAACACGATCCCATGCGTTTTGAACAAGGGCGAGTCCTGCATCAAGCAGGAGCACGATCGCGCGCTGACGTTCGCTGAGCGCAAGAAGGGCTGGGCCTTCCGCCCGTTCAGCGCCCTCGACCCGCGGCGCCTCTGCACCCCGTGTGCCGCGTACTGGCACGCCACCATGGCGTCGCTGTGCCTGGACGAGCTCGTGCGCAAGCGCGAACTCGACGCGGCCCGGTGAGGATCGGGAGCGTCCCGGGCCTCGAGCGCCGAGGGCTCGATGACGTGCTCGAGGATCTCGACGGGCTCGGTTTATCGAACGGCTCATGGGCGCGCCGCCCAGCTGGACCGACGCCGACTTGCCGCGCTCGGCGACGCGGTCTGCGTCCAGCAGGCGGAAGCAGCCCTGATGGGCCTGCTGTGCGCCGAGGAAAAAAAACGATTGCCCAAGCAGATCACGTTCTGGTACTGAGGAAGGAAAGGACCCTCAACATGGCACGAGCATCCGAGATCATCGACAACAAGATCGCGACGCAGCAGAACCGACCCCAGGAGATCAAGTCGCTCATCGAGCGCGACCTGCAGCTGGCCGAGGTCGTGCGCGACCCCGAGCGACTCAAGGCGGTGCGGCGTGCCGCGCTGCAGTTCTACGCGGCGCAGCTCCGCAATCCCAACGAGAAGCTCGCCAACGCCATGCGCAAGGTCGAGCCGAGGGCGTTTCTCGGCGCGGTGGTCGACGCGGCGGCCGATGGCCTGCTGCCCAACGGCGTGGACGGGTGGATCGTGCCGCGCGGGATCGGCTGCACCTGGACGAAGAGCTGGCGCGGCTTGGTCAAGCTGATCCGTCGTGCGATGGAGGTCCGCGGTTGCGCGGTCACCAGCCTGTACGCGGAGGTCGTGCGCGAGAATGATGCCTTCTCGTGCGACCTGGCGACGCGGAAGCTCGGGCCGCACGTGCCCCAGTTGGCCGGCGACGCCGGGCGGATCATTGGCGCCTACGCGGCGATCGCGTGGCAGGACAAGAGCGGCGTGACGCACAGCTCGTGGCGGCTGCTGACCTGGTCGGAACTCGAGCGCCGGGCGGAACGCTCCGGCAGCATCCACGACGCCAAGTGGTCGCAGATCTGGTCCGAGTGGACCGACAGCATGTCGCGGAAGTCCGCGATCCGGGCGCTCGCCGACTGGCTCGACCTGGACGACGGCGCCATGGCGTCGCTCATGGCCGACGACGCCAGCGGGGATGGCGAGGAGGAGGCGAAGGCCGTGAAGGTCGAGCAGGTCGAGCGGGTCGAGCAGGTCGAGCCGGGGGTCAACCATGCTGACGGCTGAGGATCTCGAGCTGCGCAAGGGGAAGATCAGCAGCAGTACGGTCGCCGCGATCATGGGCGTGGATCCCTATTGCTCGCCGATGCGGGCCTGGGCCAGGATCACCGGTCGCGACGACGAGCAGGTCGACGAGGCCACCCAGAGGCGGTTCAATCGCGGCCACATTCTCGAGCCGGCGCTGATCGAGTACGCGCGACAGCGCGTCGGCGACATGCTCGGCGCGTCGGTGAGCACGGCTCACAGCCCGACGATCTCGAGGTGCGAGTGGGCGGCGGATAGCATCGACGCGGTGTTGCACGTCCGCTCTGCCGACATCGACGAGCATTTGGGCGTCGAGGCGAAGAGCGTGGCGGGCCCCCCCGCTGCGCTGTGGGGGCTCGACATGACGCACGACGTGCCCGAGTACGTGGCGCAGCAGTGCTACTGGCACATGTGGCACCACGAGCTCGACACCGTCGTCGTGCCGGTGCTGCTCGCCGATGGGCTTGAGTTGCGCGCGCTCTTCGTGCGCCGGGACGATGGCAAGCTCAACGACCTGATCGGCCGCGCGTACGACTGGTGGGAGCGACACGTCCGTGGCGACGTCGCGCCCGCGCCGATGGACGGCGACGACGTGTCGATCCTCGAGCGCCTCTACCGCACCGCACCGGCAGGCCAGACCCTGGCAGATCCGAGCGGCGAACTCGCGCAGGCCGCCCGGCGGCTGGCCCTGGCGAGACGCGATCGGAAGCTCGCGGAGATCGAGGAGGAAGCGGCGAAGCTCGAGATCGCCAACGCCATGCGCGAGCACGACTCCATGATCGGGCCGTACGGCATCGTGACCTGGAAGCGGGAGAAGTCTCGGATGGTCACCGACTACGAGGCGCTCGCGCAGGAGTTTTTGGCGCAATGTTCCACCGAAGATGCCAGGTCGGCAATCGAGCGTCACACCGTCGAGGTGTCAGGGAAGCGACCGATGCGCGTCCGACTGAACGATTCCTTTGAGTGACGAGGACCGCGACCACGATCGCGAGCGAACACGACCCCGGGAGGACCCCGCCTCATCCTGCGCCCGACGCCGAGCACCTCAAGGACCTGATCGCGCGGCGAAACAAGGAGGACAACGCCCATGGCTGACGCACCGAAGCATTACGTGATCTACCACCCCGTCGTGTTGATCCATGGACGCCCGACTCTGAAAGAGTCGGCCCACTGCGCTACGATCGATGGCCCTATCGGGCACACCACGCGCGAGGATGCGATCGCGGCCTGCATCGCCCACCGCGACGCCGTGATCGCCGACGCGCTGCCCGTGGTCACCGCCTACGCGGCGAAGTGGCGCGCGGTCGCCGAGTACGTCACCCGATGCGACGGTGTGGCCGATACCGCCGAGGACGTGATCTCCCTCCTCTCCCTCACGGCCGCCGACACGCCATCGAAGGGAGGGACCCCGACCATGGCTGGCGCGCTCGACACGACCAAGCCGGCGCCGGGGTTCTGCGTCGACGAGTTCGGCGAAGAAGGCGAGTTCAAGTGGTCGGCGTTCGTCTGCGACGAAGAGGGCCGCATGTTCGTCGAGGACCTGGCTACGGAAGCCGAGGCCATCGAGGCGTCGCACCGCCTCTACGCCGACCTCGCGCGCCCGGCCGTGGTCGCGTTCGCGGAGCAGGTCGCCGCGTGGCTGCACTCGGACGACAACGACGACATCGACGATCGCGTTCCGATTCGTGACCGGATCGGCATCGCCGCGCAAATCCTCGCCGCCGCGCGCGGGGAAAGGACCATGCCGTGACCGACATCGACAAGAGCACCGGGGTTCTGCGTCGCAAGCGACGGAACGATGAGGACCACGACCATGGTGGCTCCAAGAGATCGTAAATGAAACCGGCCACGCACCAGCAGCGCGTCGAGTACGCCCGCGCAGTCGCGGCGGTGACGCAGGTCCTTCGCGTGAGCGTCGACGACCTGTACTCGAGATCGCGCACCGCCACGACGGCACGAGCGCGGGCAATCGTGGCGTTTCTTCTGGTGCGGGGCCACGGCTGGACAATGCAGCGCGTGGGCCTTCATCTGTGTCGCCACCACACCAGTATCATTTCGTCCTGTAACCGCGTCGAGTGGATGCTGCGACGAGACGCAAGGTTCCGCGCCCTGGTTTTCGATATCATCCTCCGGCTGCAGCAGCACTCAAAGGAACGACAACATGGCGTACGCAAGGCACTGGATCCCATCACCGAACAAGTACAACGGCCGGCGACATGAACTCGACCTGCTGGTGTTCCACTACTCCGCCGGCCACGGCAACGCCGTGGCGCTGGGAAGGGTGTTCTCGTCGCGCTCGGTGCAGGCCTCGTCGCACTGGGGGGTCGGTCGCGACGGCGAGCAGGCGCAGTACGTGGACGAGGACAACACGGCCTGGCACGCTGGCGACGGATTGTTTCCGCTCGACCCTGCGAAGGACAGCCCGCTCGCCGACAACGTCAACGCGCGCTCGATCGGCATCGAGGTCTGCAACCGGGGCTGGGCCTCGTCCAAGCATGGGCGAGCCCGAGGTGAGGCGAGGCACCGCAACCCCCGGAGCCGGGCACGCTCGTGGGAGGTTTTCCCGGAGGCGCAGATCGACTCGTGCCTGGAGCTGTGCAAGGAGATCATCGCCAGGCGCCCGACGCTGAAGTACTACACGGGACACGAGGACGTCACGAACTACGTGACCGCCGGCGGCAGCAAGCTCGACCCCGGACCCTTCTGGCCCTGGCGCGTGTTCGCCAACCTCGGGCTGCGTCGCGTCATGTTCAACTTTTCCACCGAGCGATTTGAGGTGGTCACGTGACCATGTACGAGGATGAATGGAAGCGCGTGATTGCGGCCATTCGCGAACGCGCGACGTACCGGGTGCTCGACGAACGTCAACTCCGGGAACTCGACATCGTGCCTACGCCGCATG
Organism: Candidatus Nanopelagicales bacterium; assembly: GCA_023264215.1. The sequence continues at coordinate 2,363 of JALQSY010000052.1, read as the reverse complement.
TGCCCGGCATCGCCGGCGCCGTGCTGCAGCAGATCGAGGCTCACCCCGAGACGCACGACCAGTCGGGCTGGCACTCGGAGTGCGGCACGAAGCACTGCGCCGCCGGATGGGTCGTGACGATCGCCGGCAACGCGGGCAAATCACTCGAGGGGCAGTTCGGCCCCGAGGACGCGGCCGTCATGATCTTGCGCCGTGCACACGGGGAGGTTCCGCTGCCGGCGCCGTTCGGCCCGACGGACGACCCGCTGCCGTGGCTGCGCGAGCTCGCGGGGAGGACGCCGTGACGCGGTTGCGCCCGTTCATTCGGTACTACGGCGGGAAGTGGCGCGCGGCGCCACTCTACCCGGCACCGTCGCACGACACGATCGTCGAGCCGTTCGCGGGCGCCGCTGGCTACTCGCTACTGCACCAGCGCAAGCGTGTCATCCTCGTCGAGAAGCACCCGCCGCTCGCCGAGATGTGGCGGTGGTTGATCGCGGCGTCTCCGGCCGATGTACTCGCGGTGCCGTGCGTCGACCATGTCGAGGAACTGCCCGACGCGGTGCGCGACGGCGCTCGCGTTCTCGTGCGTATGAGCTTCGCGAACGGCGGCGCGAAGCTCCGCAATCACGTGTCGACCGCGATCGTGAAGTACCGCGAGCAGCACTCCGCGGATACGGTGTTCGGCTGGTCGCCGCGCAACCGCCAACGCATCGCGTCACAGGTACTCGCGATCAAGCACTGGCACGTCATCGAAGGCGACTACACCGCAGCGCCTGACATCGACGCAACATGGTTCATCGACCCGCCATACAACAACCGCGCCGGTCGGCACTACCCCTGCGGCTCGGATGCGATCGACTACGCCGCTCTCGGCGATTGGTGCCGTGAGCGTCGCGGGCAGGTGATGGTCTGCGAAAACGATGGTGCCGACTGGCTCCAGTTCCGGCCGTTCGCGACGTTTCGACGCGGTTTGAACAAGACCGAAGGGTCGCGAGAGGCGATCTGGACGAACTACCCGATGGGGCAGCAGGAGTTCGCATGCTTCACGTGATCGACCTATTCGCCGGCGCGGGCGGATCGTCCGAGGGCGAGCTGGCTCTGAGAGAGTTCAAGCGTAAGGCCGACCTTGATTCGCGTCTCGGAGACGCGCTGCGGACGAGCGGCATCAATGCGGCCGACGCGCTTGCGGTGCAGGCGCTGTACGCGGTAGCCGGGCATTCGGGCTCACATCGCATCGTCTCCGCGCTTCGAGCCGTAGAGGCTTGGCTCAGAGAGGGAGGCGCGACGTGAGCCACAAGGACGGGCGGGTGGTGTTGTCCGCATGGGTCGATCCGGTGTTGCGCGATTACGTGCGCGAGGCTGCTCGCTTGTCGGGGCTGGAGTTTTCGCGGTGGGTAGAACGTGCTGTTCGGCAGACAATGGCCCGAGAGTCGGCGGACAGAGCGATGGCTGCTGCGCGTGAGCGCGGCGGGCGCGGGCGCGGGCGCGGGCGCGGGCGCGGGTAAGGGGGAGGGGCACATGACCACGCGGCACGGCAGGGGGGTCGGCACATTGACCACGCGGCCCGGGTGGGCTGCGTGGGGGAACGAGCTATGAACGTGATCGACCTATTCGCCGGCGCCGGAGGGAGCACCGAGGGCGCGCGCATGGCCGGCGCCCGCGTGCTGTGGGCCGCGGACCACTGGCCGCTCGCGGTCGAGGTGCACCAGCGCAACCACCCGGACACCGAGCACGTGTGCCAGGACCTGCACCAGTGCGACTGGTCGGCGGTGCCGAGCTGCGACCTCGTGCTGGCGTCGCCGGCGTGCCAGGGTCACTCGCGGGCCGCGAGCGCGCACGGCAGGCGAGGCTCGACGCCGAAGCGATCGCATGTTCGGACCGTGAACAGAAAAGGAACAGAACGATGACCAACGACAACGAAAAGAAGCTGCCGCGTGTGTGGAGACACCGTCATTCCGGGGTGTGGATCGGGTACCTCCGCGGGCGCTCGACCGAGCTCCCCGACCACCTCGTGCTCGAGGGCCGGAGAGTCTGGTCATGGTCCGGCGGGCGCCTCGAGTGCTCGCAGCTCGCAGCGGACGGGTGCACGGCCGCAGACAGCCTCGGCGACTGGACGACGGTCAGCATCTCCGTGTACGGCTCGGTCGAGCTCCTGCCGACCACCGAGGAGCACGTCGAGAGCGCGCGTCAGCTGCCGCGGTGGAAGCCGTGATACCGCTGCTCGCCGACCTCGCGCTCGCGGGTGCGACGATCTCGTCGGTCGAGGACGAGCGCGGGTCCGGGGCCGGGGACGGGTCCGGGTCCGGGTCCGGGGCCGGGTACGGGTACGGGTACGGGTACGTGTCCGGGGCCGGGTCCGGGGACGGGTCCGGGACGGGGAC
>JALQSY010000051.1 GCA_023264215.1 Candidatus Nanopelagicales bacterium | reverse complement strand
CCGCGAGGCCGGCGAGCACGAAGCGCGCCACCCCCAGGACGACGAGGACGGCGACCGCGAGGTCCAGGCCGTCATGCCGCATCCACACGAGCACGGCGACGCCGATGACGAGCGCGCCGCGCAGCAGGTTGGCGTAGACGAGCACCTGACGGCGACGCCACTCGTCGAGGAAGACCCCCGCGAACGGCCCGACGAGGGAGTAGGGCAGGAAGAGCACGGCGAACGCGCCGGCGACCGAGGCCGCGGTGGGCTGGCGCTCGGGTGAGAAGAGCACGAAGGTCGCGAGAGCCGCCTGCAGCAGGCCGTCGCCGAACTGGCCGGCGAGCCGGACGCCGAACAGCCGCCGGAAGTCGCCGACGACGAGGACGGCGCGCAGGTTGCTCAGGGCCGCCACGAAGGACACGCTATCCGGCGTGCTACCCCTGGTCGTGGCGCGTTCGCAGAGTGGCTACGCCTCGTTGAACTCGTCCGGGTTGGGACCGGTCCGGCGGCCCGACTCCAAGGTCGCGATGGCAGCCATGTCGGCATCGTCAAGGACGAAGTCGAAGACGTCGATGTTCTGCTCGATGCGCTCGGGCGTCACGGACTTGGGCAGGACGATGTTGCCGAGCTGGAGGCTCCAGCGCACCATCACCTGCGCGGGCGACTTGCCGTGCTTGGCGGCGACTTCGCCGATGACCGGGTCGTCGATCAGACGACCCGATCCGAGCGGGCTCCACGCCTCGGTCCTGACGCCGAGTCGGGCGTCGATGTCGCGCATGTGCGCTGCGGCAGCCACGGGTGGAGTTCGATCTGGTTGATCGCGGGGATGACACCGGTCTCGTCGATGATCTTGCGCAGGTGGGCCTCGTGGAAGTTCGAGACGCCGATCGAGCGGGCGCGTCCCTCCTCGCGCAGGCGAATCAGCGCGCGCCAGGAGTCGAGGTAGATGTCGCGCGCCGGAGTCGGCCAGTGGATGAGGTAGAGGTCGACCTCGTCGATGCCGAGGAGCCCGGTGCTCTTGTCGAATGCCGACAGCGTCTCGTCGTACCCGTGGTCGGTGTTCCACACCTTGGTCGTCACGAAGACGTCCTCGCGGTCGAGTCCGCTGCGTCGCAGGGCCTCACCGACGCCGCGCTCGTTGTGGTAGAGGTACGCCGTGTCGATGTGGCGGTAGCCGACCTCGAGAGCCTTGAGTGTCGCGTCGACGACGACATCGTCGGGCACCTGCCACACGCCGAAGCCGATGACCGGGATCGATCGGCCGTCATTCATCTCGACAAGCGGGGCGAAGACCATGGTGACTCCCTTGAGGTGACGGGGCCCGCGATCGCGCGAGCGACGTCAGTCTCCCAGGAGTCGCCGCGTCCCACGACCCGACCTACAGTCATGGGGTGTCCACGCCGCTCGCCGATCGCCCGCTGACGCAGCCGCACCCCTCCCGGCTGCCCACGTCGCACCCGGCGTACGAGGAGATCCTGGCCGCGCACGCCAGCGCCATGGCCGCGGGTGAGCCGGGCTATATCGATCCTGCCTCCGGGTTCTTCGTCATGACCGCGCGCAGCCATGCCGACCGCGGTTCCTGCTGCGACAACGGCTGTCGGCACTGTCCTTACGTCGCCTGAGCCCTCGCGCAGGGCCGTCTGCCGGGCCCACCTGAGCATCCCGCGCAACATCGGCCACTCTCGCCTAGGGTGCGGATATGGCCGAGCCCCGATCGATGCAGCCGCGTGGCGCACGCGTGCTGGGCGAGCGCGGCCGGCCTCGACCCGAGCGCGCTGAGCCGGAGGAGGTCGCCGACCCGGCCGTGCCGCGGCGCGTCGTGAACTACGCGCTGCAGCGCCGGTCGGTCCTTCGCGGGCTCTACGGCGGACAGGCCTTCAACGGCTTCGACATCTGCGATGCCGATCCCTACCTGCTGCGCGCTGCGCGCTTCCACGGTGTCTCGACCGACGAGCCGTGCCCGGTCTGCCGGGTGACGGACGGCCGCGAGACGCTCACGCACGTCACGTATGTCTACGGTGAGCAGCTCGGCCACATCGCCGGATCCGCCATCGACCCGGCCCGACTCGACGGCATGGCCGCGGAGTACGGCGAGTTCCGGGTCTACGTCGTCGAGGTGTGCACGACCTGCCACTGGAATCACCTCGTGACCAGCTACGTCCTCGGTGACGGGCGGCCCCGCAAGGCACCTGCCCGCCCCCGCGACCTGATCGACTAGGCCTTCACCGGCTCCGGCTCGGACTCGTCCTCCTCGCGTCGCCGATCCGCCGGTAGGCCGAAGGATGCGATGAGGCCCACGACCATCGCCCCCGCGGCGCAACCGGCCATGATCTGCACCGCGCGCGTGTAGGACTGCTTGGCCTCGGCGGCGACATCGGCCATGCCGGGCTGCTGCTCGAGCGGGATGATCGCCTCGCCCGAGGAGTCGACCACCTCGTCGACGATCTGCGTGCGCTGATCCTCGGAGAGCTGCGGCTGGTTGACAGCCAGATCGTTGGTGAGTGCGAGGCCAAGGCTGACGAAGAGCACCGTGCCCAGGACGGCTGACCCCAGTGTCGATCCGACCTGCCGCAGGGTCGAGGTCACGGACGACGCACCGCCGGAGCGCTGCGGCGGCACATCGCTGAGGATGACGTTGGTCAGCTGCGCACTGTCGAAGCCGAGGCCGATGCCGTAGACGAAGAGCGGGATGGCCATCCACCAGGCCGAGCGATCGACACTGATCATGAGGATGACGCCGACGATGCCGATGATCTCCAGGATCATCCCGAGCCTGACGACGCGAGTGGATCCGAGCGCCGCGGAGGCATGCCGCGCCGCGCCTCCGGCGAGCACCGCGCCCACGCCGAGGATCGCCAGTAGGGCCCCGGTCTGCAGGGGGCTGAAGGACTGGACCGATTGCAGCCAGAGCGGGAGGGCGAAGAGGACGCCGAACTCGCCGAGCGACACCAGGGTTGCGACGACATTGCCGTAGCCGTAGCGGCGTATGCGGAACAGCGACAGGTCCATGAGCACGCTCTTGCCGGCCTTGGCGCGCCTGGACTGCGAGACCACGAAGAGCACCAGCAGCAGGGCACCGACGGCGATCGCGATGGGCACCGGAGACAGTCCGCCGGGCTGCAGCGAGACCGGGCCCAGATCCCACTGGGTGATGAGCGTCCACCAGCCGAGCGCCTGGCCCTCGATCAGGCCGAAGACCACCAGTGCCAGGCCGATGGACGACATGACCACGCCACCGACATCCAGGCGTCGGCGGTCCTCACCCTTGGACTCGACGATGATGAACCACACCATGACCAGGCTGATCAGGCCCAGCGGGACGTTGATGTAGAACGCCCAGCGCCACGACGCGACGTCGGCAAGCCAACCGCCAAGGAGCGGACCGAAGGCCGCCATGCCGCCGAAGACCGCGCCCCAGAGTCCGAACGCGGCAGCACGCATCGGGCCGCGGAAGTTGACGTTGATGATGGCCATCGAGGTCGGCAGCATCATCGCGCCACCGACCGCCTCGCCGGCCCGCGCCAGGATCAGCATGTCCCCGCTCGTCGCGGCACCGGCAACGAAGTTGAACGCGATGAAGATGGCGGTGCCCAGCATGAACATCCGCTTGCGGCCGATGCGATCGGAGAGCACGCCGAAGGTGATGAGCAGGGCCGCGAAGACCAGGGAGTAGATCGAGGTCACCCACAGCACGGATGTCCGGTCGATCCCGAGGTCCTGGACGATCGTCGGGATGAGGACATTGACGATGCTGCCCTCGAGGACGATGAGGGATACGCCGAGCAGCAGGGCGACGAGTGCCAACCACGGACGTGCCTGCGTACCGGGCTCGACCGCCTGCTTGGCCATGGGGGACCTCCGTCACGTGTTCGCCTGCGGAGACGCTATCGCTGGAACCAGTGGGTCACGGGCCGCGTCGCTGAAGCGGCGTGCCGTAGCCGCGTTGTCGACGTGCGCGGCCGCATGATGGAAAGCCGTCGAAATCAGGAGGAGCATCGTGGCAGGCAGCCGACATCGGCAGCCGCGGCAGCCGCGCCGCAAGCGCCGCTGGATCCGCGGCACCTTCCTCACGCTGTTCTTCCTCGGCCTCCTCGGCGCCAGCGCATTCGCCGCCGCCGTGGTGCTCACGCCGGTACCCGACCCCAATGAGGTCGCCCGCACCGAAGCCACCGTCGTCTACTACGCGGACGGGACCACGGAGATCGGCCGACTCGGCGACTCGACCCGGCGCAGCGTCCTGCTCAGCGACGTACCGCTGGACGTGCAGCGCGCGGTGCTCGCGGCCGAGGATCGCGACTTCTACGAACACGGTGGCTTCTCGCCGGTGGGCATCGGTCGCGCGGTCTACAACAACGTGCGCGGCGGGGCGGTGCAGGGTGGATCGACGATCACCCAGCAGTACGCGAAGAACGCGTACCTGTCATCCGAGAGGTCCTTCGCTCGCAAGGCGCGCGAGCTCATCCTCAGCGTGAAGCTCGAGGCGACGGTCAGCAAGGAGGAGATCCTCGAGGACTACCTCAACACGATCTACTTCGGTCGCGGTGCCTACGGAGTCGAGGCCGCCTCGCGCGCCTACTTCGGCGTACCCGTCTCCGAGCTCGACTACGAGCAGGGCGCGGTGCTGGCGGCCCTGATCAAGGCGCCGAGCTTCTACGCGGACAATCGCAAGGAGCTCAAGGCGCGCTGGCGCTACGTCATCGACTCGATGGCGCAAGCGGGCTGGATCACCCCGCAGCAGCTCGATCGGGCATCGTTCCCCCAGATCATCAAGCCGACCAACACCAATCGACTCGGCGGGCAGGTCGGCTACCTCCTCGAGGCGGTCAAGGCCGACCTCCGCGCGCTCGGCTACACCGATCAGGAGATCGAGGGCGGCGGACTGCGCATCGTGACGACCTTCGACGCCGCTGCGCAGGCTGCAGCGGTCGCTGCGGTCGAGGCCGTGGGCCCCACCGAGGGCACCGAGGGCCTGCGCATCGGGCTGGTCGCCGTGCGTCCGGGGACCGGCGAGGTCATCGCGATGTACGGCGGTCGCGACTATGTGAGCGACCCGATCAACAACGCAACGCGGCCATTCGCGCAGGCTGGGTCGACCTTCAAGACCTTCGCGCTGACCGCAGCCGTGGAGCAGGGTGTCTCCCTCGACTCGATCTGGGATGGCAACTCACCCGCTGAGATCCAGGGCTACTCCGTGCGCAACTACGGCGACACGTCATTCGGCGAGGTCGATCTGCGCACGGCGACGGCGGCGTCGATCAACACCGCGTACGTCGCCGTCGAGGATCAGGTGGGCGTCGACAACGTCGCCGATGCGGCGTACCGCCTCGGCCTGCCGGTGGACACCCCCGGTCAGTCGCCCGACTCCCTGGACCTGACTTTCGTGCTGGGGACCGCGTCGCCGTCCGGGGTGGCGATGGCGAATTCCTACGCGACCCTCGCTGCGCGCGGACAGCGTGCCGCTGTCACCACCGTCCGGGAGGTCTACGGCACCAATGGCGGGCTGCAGTACGCCTGGGATCCCGCGCGCGAGCAGGTGGTCGCCAGCGAGACGACGGACACCGTGACATCCGCACTGCAGTCCGTCATCGCCGGAGGGACCGCGACGGGCGCTCAGGCGCTCGGTCGCCCGGCTGCGGGCAAGACAGGCACGAGCAACGAGAACAAGTCGATGTGGTTCGTCGGCTATACGCCGCAGCTGTCGACGGCGGTGCTCATGGCCAAGGAGGACGCGCAGGGCATCCCCATCCCGCTCGATGGACTCGGCGGGGGAGCGCCGGCATTCGGCGGAGGCGGATACACCGTCGCCATCTGGACGGCGTTCATGCAGGCGGCACTGGCCAATCTGCCCGTCGCTGACTTCGTGCTGCCGATCGTGGCGCCGAGCCCGTCGCCGACGAGCGAGTCGCCGTCGCCGACCCAGACCCCCACGCAGTCACCGACTCCCGAGCCCACACCGACTCCCGAGCCCACGCCCACACCCGAGCCGACACCGACGCCGGAGCCCACGCCGACCCCCGAGCCGACACCGACTCCGGAGCCGACGCCAACCCCCGAGCCGACCTTCACCGGTGACCCGCAGTAGTCATACGACGTACGCTGGCCGTTCGAGCGATGAAGGAGTCACATGGCCAAGCCCACCCTCAATCCTGTGTGGAAGAAGGAGCCGGACAAGCACGACTACCCCGCGGCTGCCAACTTCCTGAGCCTCATCGCTGACGAGGCCGTCGTAGCCGACCTTGTCGCGCGCTTGAAGAAGGCTCCTGTGACCATGCATCAGGCGAAGGACCTGCTGCGCGCCGCACAACTGGTGCTCCTGCCGAGTAGCGACAAGCACGTGGCGGCAGACCTGCACAAGATCGTCAACGGGACCAAGCTCTCGCCGGTCCTTCTTGTGCGCGGCGGAATCGAGCACGGGCTGCCATTGACGATCGCTGACGGCTACCACCGCGTGTGCGCCAGCTACTACACCGCCGACGATGCGAACATCCCGGCGCGGCTGGTCGACCTCGCCGTTCCGGCACGACTGATGTCGAAGAAGTAGACCCGCCGTGGCCCAGCGCTCCGAGCCCGACTTCGTCCTGCCCACGCGCGAGGACCCGGTCGTGCGCGCGAGCACGCCGATCATCGGCGGCCCGGTCGGTCGCATCGCTCGCATTGGCGCCGCGACCTGGTGGACGCCTGTCCGCGCGCTGATCCTCATGGGCACGCTGGCGTGGATGCTCGGAGCGCTGCTGGATTTCCCGTGCATGTCCAACTCCTGGGCGAGTCCGGACACCTACGAGCACCTGTGCTACTCCGATATCCCTCCGCTCTACGGCGCCCGCGGCTTCGCCGAGGGCTACCTGCCGTATCTGCAGCTCGAGCCCGGGGGCCGCTACCTCGAGTACCCCGTGCTGACCGGCGTCTTCATGCAGATCGCGGCATGGATCACCAGCCTGATCGTCGCCGTCGTGCCCGGCGCAGGCCCGGCGCTGACCTTCTTCGTCATCAACGCCGTCCTGCTCTTCCCGTTCTTCCTGCTCGCCATCGTGGCGAGCGCGCGGATCGTGCGGGCGCGACCGTGGGACGCGGCGATGATCGCGCTGGCGCCGACGATCATCCTCGCCGGACTCATCAACTGGGACCTCATCCCGGTCGGGCTCACGATGGCCGCCATCTTGCTCTGGGCACGGCGTCAACCCACGTGGGCCGGTGCCGTGCTGGGCCTGGCGATCGCCGCGAAGTTCTTCCCGCTGATCCTGCTCGGCCCGTGGCTCATCCTCTGCCTGCGCGCGGGGCGCCTGCGCGACTTCGGCCGGCTCCTCGGCGGTGCGGCCGCCGCCTGGATCATCGTCAACCTGCCCTTCATGATCGCCAACTTCGAGGGCTGGGTGCACTTCTACGAGTTCAGCAGCACGCGGGGCATGGATTGGGGATCGATCTGGTACGCCATGACCCTGTGGGGCATCCCCGCCGTACCCGCGGAGATGCTCAACGCCGTGGCGATGGGGACCTTCCTCGTCCTGTGCCTGGGCATCGCCGCACTGATTCTCTTCGCGCCCCGACGCCCCCGACTGATCCCGATGCTCTTCCTCGTGGTCGCGGCGTTCGCGGTGACCAACAAGGTCTACTCGCCGCAGTTCGTCATCTGGCTGGTGCCGCTCGCGGCGCTCGCTCGCCCGCGCTGGCGTGACTTCCTCATCTGGCAGGCGGCCGAGGTGAGCTACTTCATCGCGATCTGGTGGTTCCTCGCCGGCTACGGGATCGAGGACGCCAAGGGCATGACCCCGCAGTGGTACGCGTTCTTCACCTTCGTCCACGTCGTCGCCACGGTCTGGTACGCCGGGCTCATCGTGCGCGATGCGCTGCACCCGGAATGCGATGTCGTGCGCACCGACGGGGTGCCAGCGGACGAGGATGATCCGGGCGGCGGCTGCCTGGACGACGCTCCCGATGCACTGCCCTGGTCCCCCAAACGCACCGACGACCGCACGGCCGACGTCCCCAGCGGCTGAAAGCGACGCTTCGTGACACTTGTGGACCCTGGAAACTGTCACGAACGGTCGCTTTCATCGCGGGACGCCATCGCACCCGGGTGAATGCGGGTCGGTCCACCGCCGCCGCAGAGGACGGGCTGCTGATCAGAGGTCGATGTCCACGACGACGGGAGCGTGATCGCTCGGGCCCTTGCCCTTGCGCGCCTCGCGGTCGACGTAGGCGTCACGAACACGGTCAGCGAACGCGGCGTTGGCGTAGACGAGATCGATCCGCATGCCCATTCCCTTGTGGAACGCCCCGTCGCGGTAGTCCCAGAACGTGTACGGCTCGCCCTTGAGCGCGCGCGGCATCACGTCGGCCAGGCCGGCCGCGCGCAGGTCCGCGAGCGCGGCGCGCTCCGCCGGCGTGACGTGAGTGGAGTTGGCGAAGAGGGAGATGTCCCACACGTCGCTGTCCTCAGGCGCGACGTTGTAGTCGCCGATGACGGCGTACGGCCGATCGGGTGCGGCGCCGGTCTCGGCGACGACGGTGTCTCGGAGGGCGGAGAGCCACTCGAGCTTGTAGGCGTAGTGCGGATGGTCGGGCTCGCGTCCGTTGGGCACGTAGACGCTCCACACCCGCACGCCGTCGCAGGTCGCGCCCACGGCGCGCGGCTCGGTCGAACCGTCGTACGTCGGCTGCCCGGGCAGATCGCGGACGACGTCATCGAGCCCGACGCGCGACAGCAGCGCCACGCCGTTCCAGCGACCATCGCCGTGCGCGGCGACCTCATAGCCCAGGGCCTGGATCGGCATCTCGGGGAAGTCGCCCGTCGCGCACTTGAGCTCCTGCAGGGCCAGCACGTCGGGCTGGGCCGTCTCGAGCCAATCGACCAGGCGATCCAGCCGGGACTTGACCGAGTTGACGTTCCACGTCGCGATGCGCACGCCCCGAGGCTAGCGGCGGGCGAGGTCCGGAGCGGGGGGCGTGCCCGATGCGGCCGGACCGGCGCGCGTGACAGGGAGAAGCGGTCGGTTTAGCCCCGTTGCGGGCCCCATTTCGACCGGATGTCCCTGTCAGCAGGCGAACGTGCGCGGCCCATGCCCGCCAGGGCCCAGATCCGCCAGGGCCAGACCCACCAAGGCCGGACGTGACCTGGGCCCATTCGCCGAGGGCCGACCGCCGGGCGATAGACGGCCCGGAGAGCCGAAAACGGGCCATGCGCACCATGCCCCTCGTCACCCCCCCTGCAAATCCGGCCACGTCGTCCACAGGCCCCCTCTCGGGCATGTTTATGTCGGTCGGAGCGTTAGGATGAGCAGTCAGTCGTTCCCCCCACCCTCGGGTCGGTGTCCCACCGGTCCGAGCCCCACGAGGAGGCCTCCCGCCCGTGTCCTATGACGCCAGTGCGATCACCGTTCTCGAGGGCCTCGACGCCGTCCGCAAGCGCCCCGGCATGTACATCGGCTCGACCGGTGAGCGCGGCCTGCACCACCTGGTCTACGAGGTCGTCGACAACTCCGTCGACGAGGCGATGGCCGGCTACGCCACCCACATCACCGTCATCCTGCGCGAGGACGGCGGCGTCCAGGTCCAGGACAACGGCCGCGGCATCCCGGTCGACGAGCACCCGGTCGAGAAGAAGCCCGCGCTCGAGGTCGTGCTCACTGTGCTGCACGCCGGCGGCAAGTTCGGCGGGGGCGGGTACTCCGTCTCGGGCGGTCTGCACGGTGTCGGCGTCTCCGTCGTCAACGCGCTGTCGACGCGCTTGGACGTCGAGGTCAAGCGCGACGGCTACATCTGGACGCAGTCGTACGACCACGGCGTACCCACCGCCCCCTTGAAGAAGGGCACCAAGACCGACGAGCACGGTACGACGATCACCTTCTGGGCAGACCCGGACATCTTCGAGACCACCTGGTACGACACCGCGACCCTCGCGCGTCGATTCCAGGAGATGGCGTTCCTCAACCGCGGCCTGACGATCACGCTCATCGACGAGCGTCGCCGCCCGGGCCTGGTCGAGGAGTTCGGTGGCGAGGAGTCCGAGGGCGTCGCGGAGATCAGCTACTACTACGAGGGCGGCATCGCCGATTTCGTCCGCCATCTCAACGCGAGCAAGGGCGCGGGCAACCCCACGGTCATCGAGCTCGCCTCCGAGGACGATAAGAAGGGCCTGCAGGCCGAGATCGCCATGCAGTGGAACGGCGGATTCACCGAGTCGGTCCACACCTTCGCCAACACGATCAACACGACCGAGGGCGGCACGCACGAGGAGGGCTTCCGCGCGGCGCTGACCTCGCTGGTCAACAAGTTCGCGCGCGAGTGGGGCATCCTCAAGGACAAGGACCCCAA
>JALQSY010000513.1 GCA_023264215.1 Candidatus Nanopelagicales bacterium | reverse complement strand
CCAGCAGGGGGGGGTATACACCCCCCACGGTCCGGGGGCACCGGTGGGGTGCTCCCCCCGGACACCGGTTCGGGTGACATGGCCAGCAGACGGCGAAAACAAGAGCGCGCCCAGATCAGCACGCGGAAAGGAGAGCGGTTGATCTGGGCGCGCGGTGAGCGTATGCTCTGTGTTGCGAGACACATGCTAGGAGGTATCAGATGTTGACACAGCAGATCAAGCGCGCGGTTCGGGGCGCGCGGTGAGCGTAAGCTCTGTGTTGGGCAACACGAGGAAAAGATACTCACCATGAGCGAGATCAGCAAGCGCGACGCAGCTCCTCGGATAAAGATCTCCCGGTACGGTCGAGAGCGCGAAGGGTATGCGGCGGTCTCAGTGTCCGCTGGCGGGCGCAAGGCCGTGACCTTCGACTTTCAGCATGGCGTTGTGCTGACGCAGACCGATGGGCAGGCGCGCGTTGTGCAGAAGTACCCCAACCTTTTGCGCAGGGCCAAGGCGGC
>JALQSY010000512.1 GCA_023264215.1 Candidatus Nanopelagicales bacterium | reverse complement strand
TCCAGACCGAGGGCTCTGGCCCGGGCCAGACCGTCTGACGCCGGATCGATCCCGACCAGCGCGGTCAACTGCAGCTTGTCGCTGCGCAACATCTTGACCATGAGATCGGTCCCGATATTCCCGGAACCGACGATGGCGCATCGCAGGGGCATGGAGTGTTCCCTTCTGGTCAGGTCGTGCGCAAGGTGATGGGGCCGAGTCGGTCGAAGTCGGCGCGGAAGACATCACCGGCCTCGAATGGCGCTGCGTGCAGGGCGCCGGTCATGATGATGGCGCCGGCAGGCAGCGTGACACCCAGGGGATGGAGCGTGTTGGCGAGCCAGGCAACCGCGTCGATAGGACCGCCCAAAGCGGCTGCGCCTGCTCCGGTGGCGACGATGTCGCCGTTGCGCGTGAAGACCATGCCGATGAGCGCGGGGTCGAAGTCCCCGAGGGGGACGACCTGGCTGCCGAAGGCCACAGCGCCATTGGACGCGAGATCGGAGATCGTGTCCGCGAGGGA
>JALQSY010000511.1 GCA_023264215.1 Candidatus Nanopelagicales bacterium | reverse complement strand
TCGACCGGTGGCGTGCAGATGCGCGACCTGGGCGAGGTCACGGTCGAGAACGTGGACGGCGCTTCGGGCCGCGCGCAGATGTACCGCTCGCACTACCGCTGGGACTGCGGTCTCACGGTGCGCGACTGGCGCTACATCGTGCGCATCGCCAACATCGACGTGTCGGACCTGACCACGGTCAGCAACACGAAGAAGCTGGTCGAGTGGATGATCCAGGCCGCCGAGCGCATTCCGAGCTTCGGTGCTGGCCGGGCCGCGTTCTACTGCAACCGCAACATCCGCGAGAAGCTGCGTCTGGGCATCCTGGAGAAGGTCGCCTCGAACCTGACGTTTGAGACCGTCGCTGGTCAGCGCGTCATGACCTTCGACGAGATCCCGGTGATGCGCACCGACGCGCTGCTGAACAACGAAGCCGTCGTGTCCTGATCGACCGCAGCTCTGACCTGAAAGGAATTTTCACCATGATCCTCGACGAACGTACCGAGATCTGCGACGCGGTCGCA
>JALQSY010000510.1 GCA_023264215.1 Candidatus Nanopelagicales bacterium | reverse complement strand
GTGATGGAGGGTGTCTATAAGCGGTTTAAGGACTTTGAAGCCCTGAAGAACATCAACTTTCGGGTCGGCACCAAAGAAGTTGTCGTCATCATCGGTCCCTCTGGATCAGGAAAATCGACACTCATTCGGTGCATCAACCGGCTCGAAGAGCACGACGATGGACGCATCGTCGTCGATGGCACGGAACTCACCATGGACATTCGGAACATCCAGGAGATCCGCAAAGAGACCGGAATGGTGTTCCAGAACTTCAATCTCTTCCCCCACCTCACCGTGCTCACCAACGTTGCTATCGGACCCCGCCAGGTGAGAAATATGCCAAAAGCCAAGGCTGAAGAGCTCGCCCTCGAGTTATTGACCAGAGTCAAAATCCCGGAGCAAGCGGACAAGTTCCCCTCACAGCTCTCCGGTGGGCAGCAACAGCGCGTGGCAATTGCCAGGGCCCTGGCGATGAAGCCCAAGGTGATGCTCTTCGACGAGCCCACCTCGGCTCTCGACCCCGAAATG
>JALQSY010000050.1 GCA_023264215.1 Candidatus Nanopelagicales bacterium | reverse complement strand
GGGCGACGGTGTTCTACGACGACGATGAGGCCGCGCAGCTGTGGCAGGAGGTCGCCGGCCTGCCACCGGACCGAATCCAGCGGCGGGGCATGGCCGACAACTACTGGTCCATGGGAATTCCTGGCCCGTGCGGGCCGTGCTCGGAGATCTACTACGACCGCGGGGCCCAGTACGGCCCCGAGGGCGGCCCGATCGTGGACGAGGATCGCTACCTCGAGGTGTGGAACCTCGTGTTCATGCAGGAGGAGCTCTCCGAGGTGCGGTCCAAGGAGGACTTCGATGTCCTGCGCCCCCTGCCGGCGAAGAACATCGACACCGGCATGGGCATGGAGCGGATGGCAGCCCTGCTGCAGGGCGTCGACAACATCTACGAGATCGACACCACGCGCCGGATCCTCGACCGAGCAAGCGAACTGACGGGAGTGGCGTACGGCACCGGAGAGAAGTCCGATGTCGCGCTGCGCGTGATCGCCGACCACTCGCGGACGTGCGCCTTCCTCATCGGCGATGGCGTGGTCCCCGGCAACGAGGGCCGCGGCTACGTACTGCGCCGGCTCATGCGCCGCGTCATTCGCAACATGCGCATCCTCGGGTGCGAGGATCCGGCGATCGCCGAACTGATGGGTACGACGATCACGACCATGGCGCCGCAGTATCCGGAATTGAATGACGAGGCCACGCGCATCACGGCCATTTCGGTGCAGGAAGAAGCAGCGTTCCTGCAGACGCTGCGCACCGGGACCCAGATCTTCGACCTGGCCGCGGCCGAGGTGCGCAGCAATGGCGGAGGAGTCCTCCCGGGGGACCAGGCGTTCGTGCTGCACGACACCTACGGCTTCCCGATCGACCTCACCTTGGAGATGGCACGCGAACAGGGGCTCGACGTCGACGAGGCGGGCTTCCGCCAGCTCATGTCGGAGCAGCGAGAGCGGGCCAAGGCCGACGCGCGCTCGCGCAAGGCCGGCCTCACGTCCGCCACGGCGTACCGCGAGATCCTCGAGACCGGCGGCACGACCGGCTTCACCGGCTACGTCGAGACCTCCAGCGAGGGTGTCGTCACCGGGATCCTGCGCGACGGCGCGGTCGTCCCGGTGGGCAGGGAGGGCGAGCACGTCGAGATCGTGCTCAATCGCACGCCGTTCTACGCCGAGGCGGGTGGACAGCTCGGCGATCACGGACGGATCACCACGTCGGCCGGGGCCGTGCTCGAGGTCTACGACGTGCAGACGCCGGTGCCCGGGCTCTTCATCCACCGGGCGACGGTGTCCAGCGGCGAGGTCACCGTGGGGGACGAGGTCGTCGGCCACGTCGATGTCGAACGCCGGCGCGCGATCTCGCGAGCACACACCGCGACGCACCTTGTCCACCGGGCCTTCCGTGAGTTCCTCGGCGAGACGGCCACGCAGATGGGTTCGGAGAACGCCCCCGGTCGCCTGCGGTTCGACTTCCCCAGCGCCGGGGCCGTGGGCGACACCATGCTGCGCGATGTCGAGGGACGCGTGAACGATGTCCTCGCCGCGGACCTCGAGGTGATGGCTCAGGTCATGACACTCGACGAGGCGCGGGCCTTCGGCGCCATGGCGCTGTTCGGCGAGAAGTACGGCAGCGAGGTGCGCGTCATCTCCGTCGGCGACTGGGCGCACGAACTCTGCGGGGGCACCCACGCCCAGCGCTCGGGGCAGCTCGGGCTGGTGACCTTCCTGTCCGAGGGGTCGATCGGCGCGGGCGTCCGTCGCGTCGAGGCCCTGGTGGGGGTCGACGCCTACCGGCACCTCGCCCGCGAGCACGTGCTCGTCGATCAGCTCACCGACATCGTCAAGGCCCGTCCCGAGGAGCTGCCCGAGCGCGTCGAATCCCTGATCGGCCGGCTCAAGGAGACCGAGCGTGAACTGCAGCGCTTCAAGAGCGCTCAGCTCACCAGCAATGTCGAAGGGGTCATCGGTGAGGGCCGGGACCTGGGGCCCTTCCGCATCTGGACCTACCGCGCGCCCGACGGGACGGCGGCGGCGGACCTGCGCGAACTCGCGCTGCGCGGACGTTCCACGGCGCGGCCGGACATGGGTGTCGGCATGGTCGGAGCATCGGTCGAGGATGGTCGCGTCGCCCTGGTGAGCGTGGTCAACGACCGCGCGCGCGAACTCGGGCTCACCGCCAAGGCGCTGCTGGACTCGGCCCTGCCCGCGGTCGACGGTCGAGGCGGAGGCAAGGACGACATCGCCCAGGGCGGGGGCACCAAGCCCGCCGGACTCGACGACGCCTTCGCTGCGGTCCAGTCCTACGTCGCCACCCTCGCCGGGGAGTCCTGAACTGGAACGCGGCATCCGCCTGGCCATCGACGTCGGCTCCGTCCGCGTCGGTGTCGCGCGCAGCGATCCGGACGGCGTCCTTGCGGTCCCGGAGGTCACCCTGGCCCGAGACGACGAGACCGTGGCGCGCATCGCCCGCATCGTCGACGAGCACGACGCTCGCATCGTCTACGTCGGACTGCCGCTCGGCCTGGACGGTCGCGAAGGGGCGGCCGCAGAGGCAGCACTCGCGTTCGCGCGGGAACTTGCTTCGGCCCTGGGCGTCCCCGTCCACCTGATCGACGAGCGGATGTCCACCGTGAGCGCCCAGCGATCCCTGCATGAGGCGGGCAAGCGCACGAAGGAATCACGGGCCTACGTCGACCAGGCGGCTGCCGTGGTCATCATGGAGTCTGCCCTGGCCCGTGAGCGCGCCGACGGGACTCGCGCGGGACAAGCCGTTACCGTCTAGGGGTCCGTCTGCTCGGCTCGAAGGGAGGGCCCGCATGAGCCAACTCGTGCCCTTCCTCACCCAGGATCCGCTGCCTCCCTCGCGCAATCGGCGCAGTCCGATCCGCTGGACCGTGGCCGCGCTCGGGGTCATCGCACTCATCGTGGCCGGCGTCTGGGTCTTCTCGACGGTGCGCGGACTGTCACCCGAGGAGCAGGTGGCCATCGTGGCCGGACAGCCGGTCGATGTCGTCGTCGACAGCGGCGATTCCCTGTCCACGCTCGCCGCTCGGCTGGCCGAGGCCGGGGTCGTCACTTCTGCGTCGAGCTTCCTGGCCACCGCCGAGCTCGATGAGCGCGCATCCCGCATCGGACCCGGCGTCTACTCCCTCGAGACGGGGATGGACCCCGCCGAGGTGATCGAGGCGATGCTGGATCCCGCCAGCCGCGCCGCGCCGCTGGTCCTGCCCGAGGGTCTGCGCCTCGATGAAACCGTGCGGATCACCAGCGACCGCACCGGCATCCCCGTGCCCGACCTCGAACGAGCACTCGTCGACTCAGGCGACCTCGGCCTGCCGGACTGGTCGGGAGGCAGGCCCGAGGGGTTCCTCTTCCCGGCGTCCTACGAGGTCATCCCCGGACGCGATGCCGCAGAGGTCCTCGGGGCCATGGTGCGTCGCTTCGACATCGCCGCGGACGAGGTCCGGCTGGAGAAGCGTGCCAAGCGACTGGGGCTGTCGGCGTACGAGGTGCTCATCGTGGCGAGCCTCGTGCAGGCCGAGGTCGCGCCCGAAGACTTCCGCAAGGTCGCCCGTGTCATCTACAACCGACTCGAGCAGGGCATGAAGTTGCAGTTCGATTCCACGGTCAACTATGCGCTTCGCACCGACACGTTCTTCCTGACCGAGGACATGCTGTCGACGCAGTCGCCGTACAACACCTTCGTCATCGACGGGCTCCCGCCGACACCTATCAATTCACCCGGCCAGGAGGCCATCGAGGCCGCTCTGAATCCCGCGTCCGGTGACTGGCTGTACTTCGTCACGGTCGATCCGGACACGCTCACGACGCGCTTCACCGCGGACTACGACCAATTCCTGGTGTGGAAGCAGAAGTTCCGCGATACCTACGCCGCCACGGCGGCCCCGACGGCACCCTGATCACCGTGAGCACCCGACGAGCCGCTGTGCTCGGCTCACCGATCGAGCACAGCCGATCGCCTCTGCTGCATCGCGCGGCCTACGCCGCGCTCGGGTTGGACTGGCGGTACGACGCCATCGAGATGACATCGGACCGGCTCGCCGGCTTCCTGTCCGGCTGCTCCTGGCCGGAGTGGGCGGGGCTGTCCCTGACGATGCCGCTCAAGCAGGACGTGATGGCGCTCCTCGACGACATCTCCCCGCTGGCCCGGCAGGTGCGTGCGACCAACACGGTGATCGTCACCGAGTCGGGGATGAGCGGTCACAACACCGACGTGGCAGGCATGCAGCGCGCCCTCGTCGAGGCCGCCGGCGGCGACCTCGACGCGCGCAACGCGATCGTCCTCGGCGCCGGGGCGACCGCGCGGAGCGCCCTGGCGGCGCTTGCGGCCGTGGGCGTGCGCCAGGTCGAGGTCGTGGCGCGCAGCCCGCAGAGGGCGTCGCAACTCGATCCGCTGGCCGTCGAACTCGGCATGGACCTGGACATCGCCGCGTGGGCGCCCGAGCGGGACCTCAGCGCCGACGTCATCATCTCGACGGTGCCCCCCGGCGCCGCCGATGATCTCGCCCTGGCCATCCCCGACGCACCGGGCGTGCTGCTCGATGTCGCCTACGGGGACGACCCGACGGCGCTGACCCGGGCATGGGTCGGTGCCGGCGGCCGAGCCGCGGACGGGCTCGACCTGCTGCTCTGGCAGGCGGTCGATCAGGTGGCGCTCATGACCGGTCTCGAGGCTCCGGTGTCGGCCATGCGCGCGGCACTGCCCGCACGCCCGGGCCCCGCGCGGTGAACTGGCCGCTGGCCCTGGCGGTCTTCGCCATCGCGGTGGCAGCCGGCCCCTGGCTGGATCGCATTGCCGAGTGGTCCCTGCGGGCCCGTGCCGACCAGGACCAGAGCGGCTCCGCGCAAGCGGAGATGCCGTGGCGGCGCCGGGCCCTGGCGACCGGTGCGATCGCGGGTGCCTTCGGTGCCACGGCGGTCCTGCTCGTCCCGTCGCCGGCCCTCCTCCCGGCGTGGCTCGCACTCGCGCTCGTGGCGGCGCCGATCGTGCGCACCGATCTTGCGCGCCACCGCATCCCCAACGTGCTCAACGCCGCGGCGTTCGGCGCCGGCGCCCTGCTCCTGCTCGTGCCGACCGACTGGGCCGCCTACGGCCGCGCCTGGCTCGCCGCACTCGCGGTCACCGCCGCGCTCCTCGCGCTCGCCCTCATCGGGCCGACCGGCCTGGGCATGGGGGACGTCAAGCTCGCGCCGACCCTGGGGCTCTACCTGGGATTCCTCGGCTGGAACGCCGTGCTCCTCGGCGTCTTCGCCGGATTCGTCCTCGGCGCGTGCGCCGGTCTGGCCCTCGTGGTGCGCCAGGCTGCGGCAGGTCGCGGCGTGCGCGGTGCACTGCGCCGATCGCTGCCCTTCGGCCCGTTCCTCCTCGCGGGCACCCTGGTGGGACTGGCTGCCTGATGGCCGACCCGGCAGGTGGGCCGACGCGGTCTGAGAGGATTGCGCCATGGTCCGGTGGCTGACAGCAGGGGAGTCCCATGGCGCAGCCCTCGTGGCCATCCTCGAGGGGCTGCCCGCCGGCGTCCGCGTGTCGACCGCCGACATCGCCGAGGACCTGCGTCGACGACGACTGGGAGCCGGCCGGGGCGCTCGCATGGCCTTCGAGCAGGACGAGGTGCGGATCCTCGGCGGGGTGCGACACGGCTCCACGCTGGGCTCACCGATCGCGATCGAGGTAGGCAACAGCGAATGGCCCAAGTGGCAGGCGGTGATGTCCGCCGATCCCGTCGATGAAGCCGAGTTGGAGTCGCTGGCCCGCAACGCGCCGCTCACGCGACCACGGCCGGGCCACGCCGACCTGGTGGGGATGCAGAAGTACGACTTCGACGATGCCCGTCCGATCCTCGAGCGCGCGAGCGCACGGGAGACGGCTGCGCGGGTGTCCCTGGGCGCCGTCGCCCGCGCGTTCCTTCGCCAGGCCTGCGATGTCGAGGTGATCAGCCACGTCGTGCGCATCGGTGGCGCGGTGGCCCCCGATGACTGCGTGCCGGCGCCAGCCGACAGGACCCGGGTCGACGACGACCCCGTTCGTGCCGTGGATGCCGCAGCGAGCGCGCGCATGCAGGAGGAGATCGCCGCAGCTCATCGCGATGGCGACACCCTCGGCGGGGTGGTGGAGGTCGTGGTCCACGGTCTGCCCCCCGGCCTGGGCAGCCACGTGCACTGGGACCGCCGCATCGACGCGCGCCTTGCCGCCGCGCTCATGGGCATCCAGGCGATCAAGGGGGTCGAGGTCGGAGACGGCTTCGACCTGGCCGCCCGCCGCGGGTCGCAGGCCCAGGACGAGATCGTCTCCGACGCGGGGCGCCTGACGCGCACCTCCGGTCGCTCCGGTGGCACCGAGGGGGGGATGACCACGGGGGAGGCGCTTCGGGTGCGCGCGGCAATGAAGCCGATCTCGACGATCCCGCGGGCTCTGCAGACCGTCGACGTCAGCACGGGCGAGGCCGCCAAGGCCATCAATCAGCGATCGGATGTCTGCGCTGTCCCCGCGGCGGGCATCGTCGCCGAAGCGATGGTCGCGCTCGTCCTCACCGATGCGCTGCTGGAGAAGTTCGGTGGCGATTCGCTCACGGAGACCCGGCGCAACATCGCGTCGTATCTCGACAACCTGGCTTTCCGGTGAGCGCGGGAGGACGCCCCCTGGTGCTGGTCGGCGCCCCCGGGGCGGGCAAGTCCACCGTCGGCCGGCGCGTCGCCCGGCGCTGGGGGGTGGACTTCCAGGACAGCGATCAGCTCATCGAGCAACGGGCAGGCAAGTCCGTGGCCGATATCTTCGTTGATGACGGAGAACCGGCGTTCCGCGAACTCGAGCGCGAGGTCATCGCATCCGCCCTCGACGGTCTCACGGGGGTGCTCGCCCTCGGCGGAGGTGCGGTCGTCGATCCCGCGACGCGCGCTCGCCTGGTCGCGGCCCCCTGCCTGTGGCTGAGAGTGGGCGTGTCCGAGGCTGCCCGTCGTGTCGGGCTCAACACCGCTCGCCCGCTGCTCCTGGGCAATGTGCGCGGCACCCTGACCACCCTCCTGGACGAACGCACGCCGCTCTACGCGGAGGTCGCCATGTGGACGGTCGACACCGATGGCCGTCCCATCGACGAGGTCGTCGACGCGGTGATCGAGGAGGTGGAGCGGTCATGACCGATGCCGACATCACGCGAATACCCGTGCGAGCCGAGCGACCGTACGACGTCGTCGTCGGTCACGGGCTGCTCGACGAGCTCCCCGCGATGCTGGGCGAGGGCTGCCGTCGCGTGGCGGTGATCGCGCCCGCCGCCCTGGCGACCACGGCCGAGGCGGTCCGAGAGGACCTGGCGGCTAGCGGCTTCGAGGCGATCGCGCTCGAGGTGCCCGATGGCGAGGAGGCCAAGACCCCCGAGGTCGCCGCCTTCTGCTGGTCCGTGCTCGGACAGTCCGGCTTCACGCGGACCGATGCGGTCGTGGCGATCGGCGGCGGGTCCACGACCGACCTCGCCGGATTCGTCGCGGCGACCTGGCTGCGCGGCGTGCGCGTGGTCCACGTCCCGACCACCGTTCTCGGGATGGTCGACGCGGCGGTGGGCGGCAAGACCGGGATCAACACCGCCGCCGGCAAGAACCTGGTGGGGTCCTTCCACGAGCCGGCCGGGGTCCTGTGCGACCTCACGGCGCTGCAGACGCTGCCGCGCAACGACCTCATCGCGGGCCTCGCCGAGTCCATCAAGTGCGGGCTGGTGGTCGACCCGGAGATCATCGACCTCGTGCTCGCTGACCCGGCCGACGTCGTACGTCCGGAGTCGGCCCGACTGCGCGAGGTGATCGAGCGTTCGATCCGGGTCAAGGCCGACGTGGTCTCGCAGGACCTGCGCGAGTCGATCGGCGGTCCCCTGGGCCGCGAAATGCTCAACTACGGCCACACCTTCGGCCACGCCATCGAGCGGGTCGAGGACTTCCGCTGGAGGCACGGCGCCGCGATCAGCGTCGGGATGGTCTACGTCGCCGAGCTGGCCCGGCTCGCCGGACACCTCGATGACGCCACCGTGGACCTGCATCGCCAGGTGCTCGCCTCCGTCGGGCTCCCGACGACCTACGCCGACGGCCGCTGGTCCCCGCTGCTGTCGGCGATGCGGGTCGACAAGAAGGCGCGCGGGGACATGCTGCGCTTCGTGATCCTCGACGGACTCGCCCGTCCGGGCATACTCGAGGGACCGGACCCGGCGCTGCTTGCTGCCGCCTACGCGGAGGTGACCCCATGAGCGGACTGCGCGTCCTGGTGCTCAACGGCCCCAATCTCGGCCGGCTCGGCGTGCGCGAGCCGGAGATCTACGGGCACACGTCGCATGCCGAGCTCGAGGGCATGTGCGTCGAATGGGGCGCCGCGCACGGCCTCGCCGTCCAAGTGCGTCAGACGGACTCCGAGGCCGAGCTCGTCGGGTGGCTGCACGAGGCCGCGGACAGCGCGACACCCGTCGTGCTCAACGCCGCCGCCTTCACCCACTACTCCTACGCCCTGCGAGACGCGCTCGCCCAGGTCCCGGCCATGACGATCGAGGTGCACCTGTCCAATCCCGCCGCACGCGAGGAGTTCCGCCACAACTCGGTCATCGCGTCGGTGGTGAACGGGTCGATCAGCGGCTTCGGCGTGCAGTCCTACCGGCTCGCCCTGGAGGCGATTGCCCGGGCCGCCTCGGATGCCTGACGTCCACGCCTCGCGCCGGGCGCGGGTCCGGGACCGACTGCGGGCCGAGCACCCGACGGCCGACGGGCTCCTGGTGACCGGTCTGGCGAACGTCCGCTATCTCACCGGCTTCACCGGATCGCACGCGGTCCTGCTCCTGGCACCCGATGGTGCACTGCTCGGGACCGACGCCCGATACGAGCTGCAGACTGGCGAGCAGTGCCCTGACCTGCCGGTGCTCCTGGACCGGTCGACCCTGGCCGCAGTCGCGCAGCACTGGGCGGCCCGCGGACCGCTGGGCGTCGAGGCTGAGCACCTGAGCGTCGGCGACCTGCGCGCGCTGGAGCGCAGCGACGTGGGGACGATCGTGGAGACATCGGCCCTGGTCGAGGCCGAGCGCATGGTGAAGGACGAGGATGAGCGTGATGCGATCGCGCAGGCCTGCCGGATCAGCGACGAGGCGCTTGACGCGACGCTCCCGCGCATCCGGGCCGGAGTGACCGAGCGCGACGTCGCCCGGTGGCTCGAGGCGGCGATGTTCGCCCTCGGCGCCGACGAGATCTCCTTTGCCACGATCGTCGCAGCGGGGCCGCACTCGGCCAAGCCCCACCACGAGCCGACCGACCGGCCGGTGGAGCAGGGGGACCTGCTCCTCATCGACTTCGGCGCCTGCGTCCGCGGCTATCACGCTGACCAGACCCGCACCTTCACGCTGGGCGCGGCCGCAGCATGGCAGCAGGAGATCCACGCCGTGGTGGAGCAGGCCCAGGCAGCGGCGCGCGCCGTATCGACCGCCGGTGCCGCGCTGTCCGGTGTCGATAGCGCCGCGCGCGAGATCATCGCGGACGCGGGATACGGGGAGTTCTTCGGCCATGGGCTCGGTCACGGGGTGGGCCTGGAGATCCATGAGGCGCCGTTCATGAGCACGCGCGCGGCGGGTATGCTCCCCGCCGGCTCATCGGTGACCATCGAGCCGGGCATCTATCTCCCCGGAAGGGGCGGTGTCCGCATCGAGGACACCATCTGGGTGAGCGAAGGTCCCAGCAGGCCGCTGACGACGTCGCGACGCGACCTCGTGGCCCTGGGCTGAGTGAGGAGGACGACCGCACGTGGCGACGACCAACGACCTGAAGAACGGTCTCGTGCTCAATCTCGACGGCCAACTGTGGTCGGTCGTGGAGTTCCAGCACGTCAAGCCCGGCAAGGGCGGTGCCTTCGTGCGCACCAAGTTGAAGAACGTGCTGTCGGGCAAGGTAGTGGACAAGACATTCAACGCCGGTGTGAAAGTCGAGACGGCCAACGTCGACCGTCGTGAGATGCAGTACCTGTACCGAGACGGCGACGATTTCATCTTCATGGACGGGCAGACCTACGACCAGGTGCCGGTGCCCGCATCCGTGGTGGGGGAGCACGCGAAGTACCTGCTGGAGAACAACACCGCGAACGTCGCCACCCACGAGGGTGCCCCGCTGTACATCGAGTTGCCCGCCTCGGTCGAACTGACCATCACCTACACCGAGCCGGGCCTGCAGGGGGATCGCTCCACCGGTGGCACGAAGCCGGCGACCCTCGAGACCGGTGCGGAGATCCAGGTGCCGCTGTTCATCAACACCGGTGACAAGTTGAAGGTCGACTCGCGCGACGGCAGTTACCTCGGCCGCGTCAACTAGCGCGCGCTGAGGATGACCGACCGCAAGCCCGGCAAAGGTAGACATCAGGCCCGCAAGAGAGCCGTCGATCTGCTCTTCGAAGCCGAGGCCCGGGGCATCACACCCGCCGAAGTCGCTTCCGGGCGCTCATCGCTGGCGGAGT
>JALQSY010000509.1 GCA_023264215.1 Candidatus Nanopelagicales bacterium | reverse complement strand
AAGTTCCTAGTCTTCATCGCCGCCGTCGAGGCCGGTGCCACCTGGCTGGTCATCATCGGCGTGGTGGCGAGCCTCATCGCTGCCTTCTTCTACGTCCGGGTGATCGTGATCATGTTCTTCGCCAAGCCCACCGAGCAGACCGCGGTGGTGGCCGTTCCCTCGGCATTCACCACCGTGGCCCTGGCCGCCAGCGTGGCGGTCACCGTGATCCTCGGCGTGCTGCCCCAACCGGTGCTGGAACTGCTCACGAATGCCGATGTCTTCATCCGGTAGTACCGTCGAGTCATGACCGAGAGCCCGCTGGGAGAGCTCTCCGTCGATGCTGCCCTCGATGACTCCCTCGCCCGCTCCCTCGAGGAGGTCGAGACCGAACTTCGAAGCGCGGTGGTCAGCGACTACCCCTTCGTGACGGAAACCTCCCGTCACCTAGTTGATGCTGGCGGAAAGCGTTTTCGACCACTTCTCACACTCCTTGCCAGCCATCTCGGTCCTAGGCCTGCCAATCCAG
>JALQSY010000508.1 GCA_023264215.1 Candidatus Nanopelagicales bacterium | reverse complement strand
AGCACGGCTCGTCCATCAACAGCACGCTGGGCTGGACGGCCAGCGCGCGGGCGATGACCAGGCGCTGCTGCTGCCCACCCGAAAGATCACCCGCGGCATGGTCAAGGCGATCCTTCACTTCCTTCCACAGGCCCGCCGCGGTGAGGGTCTCCTCCACGATGTCGTCGTGATTGGGCCGCTTCATCCCCGAGAGCTTCAGGCCGCTGAGCACATTGCCGCGGATCGTCATGCTCGGGAAGGGATTGGGCTTTTGGAAGACCATGCCGATCTTCAGTCGGATACCCACAGGATCCACATCCGCTGCGTAGATGTCCTTGCCGTCGTACAACACTTCGCCGGCGAGCGCTGCGCCTGGAATCAACTCATGGAGCCGGTTCAGGGTGCGGATGTAGGTGGATTTTCCACAGCCCGAAGGGCCAATAAGCGCAGTCACGGAGTTCTTGGGGAACTTGATGGACACTCCTTCGAGGACCTTGCGTTGGCCGAACCAGACACTCAGTTCCCGCGATT
>JALQSY010000507.1 GCA_023264215.1 Candidatus Nanopelagicales bacterium | reverse complement strand
GTGCCCGGCGCGACACCGAAGAATCCGTTCTCCGGGTTGATCGCGTACAGCCGACCGTCGGGCCCGAATCGCATCCAGGCGATGTCGTCGCCCACCGTCTCGACGGTCCAGCCCGGAATCGTCGGCTCGAGCATCGCGAGATTGGTCTTGCCGCAGGCTGAGGGGAAGGCCGCGGTGATGTGCTTGACGACACCGCTCGGCGAGGTCAGGCGCAGGATCAGCATGTGCTCGGCCATCCAGCCTTCCTCTTTGGCCAGAACGGAGGCGATGCGAAGGGCAAACGCTTTCTTCGGCAGGAGAGCGTTTCCACCATAAGCCGATCCGAACGACCAGATTTCTTTGGTCTCGGGGAAGTGAGAAATGTATTTCGTCTCGTTGCAGGGCCAGGCAGCATCGGTGTCGCCGTCGGCGAGGGGTGCTCCCACGGTGTGGAGGCACTTGACCCAGGATGCGCCGTCGGAGATTTTGTCGAGCACTTCGGTGCTGACCCGCACCATCATGTGAAGACTCAG
>JALQSY010000506.1 GCA_023264215.1 Candidatus Nanopelagicales bacterium | reverse complement strand
CACCAGTTGCTCCGCCACCACAAACCTTTACCCGAGCCGAAATTATTCAATTTATTCGCGATGCTTGGCCAGATGAATTAGAAGAACGTGCACTTGCAATTGCACAACGCGAAAGCAAACTACGTCCTCGTGCAGTGAGTGGATCGGGCTGTTGCTACGGGCTGTTTCAGATTTACTATCGATGGCACAAAACGTGGTTGCCAAATGTTGGTGTAAACTCAGCACAAGACTTGTTAGATCCTCGTTTGAATGCTGCTGCAGCGGCGTATCGCATGTATCAGCGCAATAACGGATGGGGTCCCTGGGAGTAGGAAATAGCCGGTGTTGGGCGTGAATTCTGGCGGTTACACTGTTGTCGCAAGTTGCACTCGTAGCTCAATGGATAGAGCATTTGACTACGGATCAAAAGGTTGTAGGTTCGACTCCTGCCGAGTGCGCCATTGGTTCGATTTGTAGCATTGCCAATGTGAGGAATTTTCCGCAGTGAACACTTCCGGATTCCGATCAGACATT
>JALQSY010000505.1 GCA_023264215.1 Candidatus Nanopelagicales bacterium | reverse complement strand
AACCGAACGCCTACCTGAAATCGGCAGCCGAGATGACGCAGATCGCCGCGCAGATCGCCGACGCCGCGGTAGCCGGTGGCCGAGATGAACGCGGCGGTCGGCGACTACTCGAGGACACCTGGCACCTGGCCCAGTACTGCGCCCTGGATCCGCAGCAGGATCTCGGACTCGGTCAGGTCTTCGTCCCCGAACTCGACGTACTCCTCGGGCGCACGATGTCCGATCCGGTACGCGAGGCCGACGCGCTGCTACTGCAGCGCTGTCGAAACGCGATACCGGAGATGTACGTAGGCACCGATCAGCGTGAAGCGCATGAGCGTTTGGAGCGCGAGATGCGAACCATCGTCGATCTTGGTTTCTCCGGCTACTTCCTCACCGTCGCCGAGGTCGTCGACATGGTCAAGGCCGAAGGGATCCGCGTCGCCGCACGGGGATCGGGAGCTGGCAGTTTGGTTGCGCACCTGCTGGGCATCAGCGGGGTGGACCCGATCCGGCACGGACTACTGATGGAGCGG
>JALQSY010000504.1 GCA_023264215.1 Candidatus Nanopelagicales bacterium | reverse complement strand
ACCACCGAGCCGCTCTCCTTCGCCACTCTCACCAGCACGGAGGGGACTGTCGCCGACCTCATTGGCCGCGTCTTCGATCCGGGGATCACCATCGCCGATCTCGACTGGCTGCGATCGGTGTGGTCCGGGCGCTTGGTCGTCAAGGGCATCCAAACGGTCGATGACGCAGTATTGGTGGCCGACCACGGGGCCGACGCAGTCATCTTGTCCACGCACGGCGGCCGCCAACTCGAGCGGGCGCCGGTGCCCTTCGAGATCCTGCCGCGCGTGCGTGAAGCCCTGGATCCACGTGTCGAGGTGTTCATCGATGGCGGCGTCCTCTCGGGTGCGGATGTCGTTGCCGCCCTCTGTCAGGGGGCCACCGCGGTGGGCGTGGGTCGGGCCTACCTCTACGGCCTCATGGCCGGTGGCGAAGCGGGAGTGCAGCACGTCGTCGCTCTGCTGCGCGACGAGATCGAGACGACGATGAGACTGCTGGGGCGTACCTCGATTGCCGAGATCGGGCCCGACTGCGTG
>JALQSY010000503.1 GCA_023264215.1 Candidatus Nanopelagicales bacterium | reverse complement strand
TTCCCCGACGGCTGGACCGAACCCGCCGGATCGGACTCCGCCCGTTACAAGGCGCTGGGGAACGCGGTGACGGTGAACACGGTCTGGTGGATTCTGCGGCGGATGAAGGCGCAAGGGTGAGCGGCGCAGCTGCCCGGCGTAAGGGTCAGAAGGCCGAGCAGGCCGTAGCGAGGATGCTGCGGGCGTGGGGCTGGGCCGCCCGCACCTCCCGCTCCGTCCAGGGCGTGCAGGGCGGTGCGGACCTGATCACGGACTGCCCGCTGTCCATCGAGGTCAAGGACCATCAGCGGTTCGAGCTGGCTGCCTGGCTCGAGCAGGCTGTCCGACAGGCTGAGCCGGGCAGGCCGGGTGTCGTGTTCGCGAAGAAGCGTGGCAAGGGGAATCCGGAGGACTGGTACGCGGTGATGCGCGTCGCCGACCTGCTTGCGCTGCTCAAGGATGTACGCTGACTGCACAACCGAATAAGCGCGACCCCGGGCCGAGAGGCGGTCACCGGGGTCGCTAACCGCTAGAAGGG
>JALQSY010000502.1 GCA_023264215.1 Candidatus Nanopelagicales bacterium | reverse complement strand
CACGCTGACCTCGACGTCGTCGATCGTCAGCGTGACCAGCTCGACCGGGGCGTCGGTGTCGGGACGTTCCTGGATCGTCATCGTGCACCCACCTCCTGGGCGAAGAGCGTCGACGCCGCCGGCGGGAAGAGCTGGCTCGACGGAGTGTGCAGGCCGGCCTCGAACTCGTCGCGGAAGTACTTCACCGCCGACGTGATCGGACTCGTGGCACCGTCGCCGAGGGCGCAGAACGAGCGGCCCAGGATGTTGTCGCACAGGTCGAGCAGCAGCTCGATGTCGCCGTCGCGCCCCTGTCCCTCGTTCAGCCGCTGGAGCACCTGGACCAGCCAGTACGTGCCCTCGCGGCACGGCGTGCACTTGCCGCACGACTCGCGGGCAAAAAACCGCACGATGCGCCAGCATGCAGCGACCATGTCGGTGGTGTCGTCCATTACGACGATCGCGCCCGATCCGAGCATCGAGCCCGCTTTGTCGACGGTGGGCTTGTCGAGCGCCATGTCGAGATGCTCGGGGAAGA
>JALQSY010000501.1 GCA_023264215.1 Candidatus Nanopelagicales bacterium | reverse complement strand
GATGCCCGGACGCCAGGACATCCCCTCGGGCACACCGCGGCCCCGCGGTTGATCGGTCTCCAGCCACGCCGGACGGGCGTGCATCAAGTCCGGACGGAATCGGACCACTGGGTCGCCGTCGTGCTCGAGGAACCACACGCGCGGGTGCGGCTTCGCGGATGTCACCTCGACTATCTGTTCCGGACGATCGAGCGTGACTGCCACGGCATCGAACATCCGGTGCACGTGGTCGTAGTCGCGACCACCGGGTGTTCCCACCCACACGGCGGCTTCGATACCGAGCCGATCCAGATCGGCAATCCCTGCAGGGAGTGCAGCCTGCTGCACCTTCGCACCCAGACTCTCCCCGTACAACAGCAGGCGCGGCGATTTCCCACGGTGCGCGCACTCGGCTGCGATCGCTTCGAGTAGCGCACTTTGCGTCCGGCGTGCGATGTCCACTCGGTTCAGCGATAGGAAACTCGGGAGTAGTCCGTACCCGACTGCAACCGACGCGCAATCCCCCCGCGTGAGTAGTTC
>JALQSY010000500.1 GCA_023264215.1 Candidatus Nanopelagicales bacterium | reverse complement strand
TGCCAACCATGACTGTTGCTTGCCAAGTCGCCATCAAGCAACATGTCGAAAAAGTATTTTGCTCCGCGAGTCCATTCTTGATGCAAATCTTTGACCAAAAATGAAGCCACAACCATGCGCACGCGGTTGTGCATCCAGCCCTCGGCTTTGAGTTGTCGCATGCCGGCATCCACAAACGGGTAGCCCGTCATGCCTTCGCACCAGGCAGTAAATTTCTGATCAGCATCAGGACCAGAGTCGTATCGCATGGTTGCGTAAAGCGGGTTGAAGTATTCCTCAATCGTGTCTGGACGGTTGAACGCAATGTCTGCATAAAACTCACGCCACGCGATTTCTTTGCGGAAAGTTTCGTGACCGGGAGATTCATCCAATCGTGCAAGCAAAGTGCGAGGATGTACTTCGCCCCACTTCAACGCAACGCTTAATCTCGAAGTGCCATCGACAGATGGGATGTTTCGGGTGTCGTGGTAATCCTTCGCAGAGTGTTCAAGGAACCATTCGAATCTTTCCAGTGCAGCTT
>JALQSY010000004.1 GCA_023264215.1 Candidatus Nanopelagicales bacterium | reverse complement strand
GACCTTGACCACGACCGCGACCGCGACCACGACCACGACCCCGACTGCGACCACGACGCCGACCCCGACTGCGACCGCACCATCACCGCCGGCGTCATCGGGCACCCCCGCGCGACCGCGACCAGGACTGCGAGTTCATCATCGCTACCAGCGTCATGAAATACCTCCGTTTGACGCCCCTGTCGGCGCCGACCACCAGTGCCGCGACCGCGACTGCGAAGACGACCACGACCGCGACCGCGAGCACGACCGCAACCGCGATGCCGACCGCGACCACGACTGCGACCACATCCGCGCCCCCTTTTTTACGCCGGACGCCGACCACGTCCGATAAATCGACTTCGACCACGACCAGGGTCCGGTTCGGGACTGCGACCCCGAGCGCGAATGCATACGCGATCTTCCCATCACAGCTGGCGTCATCGGGGACCTCGACCTGATCGCGAGCACGACCGCAAGCGCGAACCCGATCGCGACGACGAGCATGATCGTCGGCAAGAAACCAACATGATAAGCCCTCTCAAGTAATAACTTGACCTCGACCACGGCATGGGCCCCGTGCGCGACTGCGCAACGGATACAACGATGACACCCGCCCTCGTCCGCGATGCGGTGCGCGCGGCCGAAACCGGCGAGCAGAACATCAGCATGCACGGTGTCATCGAATCCCCACTGACGTACGCGACCATGATTCCGTGCGACAGCTAGACCATGACCGCCGCCGCGTCCACGTCCTCGAGCGCGAGCAAGATCCCTTCATCGGTTCCGAATATAAACGCGATCCGGCTCGCGAGCAGGATCGCGACCACGATTTCGACCGCTTCTGCTGATGATTGGTCCACGTCATCGGTCAGACCCACATGTCGATCTTGGGGTTGAACACCTCGAGCGTCGCGGCGGTGTCCTCGTCGATCTCCATGTGGATCGCCTCCTCGCGCACCGCGTGGTACGTGACGTCCCCCTCGACCAGGTCGACCTTCGAGCGCCCGTCGTAGGCCACGAGCGCGCCGACGCTGACGTCCACCTCGATCCGATTGCCCTTCTTGCCGACGCGACCGGGACCGACCGCAACGACGCGACCAACCCAGGTCTTGCGACCCTGGGCGTTCTCGGGGATGTGCAGGCCGGATGCGGTGCGCTCGCGCTCGGGGTTGGGGTGGATGATCACGTACTCGAGGAGGGTGCGGAAGGAAGCGTGTTCCATGGCGCAGGACTCTAACCGGACATCATGAAGTGCGCAAGTCGCGCTGTTTTTCCCAATGATTCCGTGCACTTGGCAACAAAAGGCCCATTACGTTGACACGTGCCGTGCGCCGCGTTAGAAACCCGGAGCACTCGCCGGCCGCCGAGCGGTCGCGCCAGCAGGGCTCGAAGACAATGCAGTACGACAAGCAGCGCGATGTCCTGCGACTTCTGTTCCTGGCGTTCACCGGCAAGGGCGACAGCTTCTGCGCATTGCAGCTCAGTGACTGTGTGGAAGTCCTTGCCGAAGCACAGGCGGGCAGGGCGTTTCTCGTCGGCTGTCGGGAGCGAGGTTGGGTCGTCAATCTCGTCGACAACCGGTGGCTGCCGACGGGCGCGCTGTTCCGCGCCCACTTCACACTCTGGACTCAGGTGTGTCCGTGGCTTAGGCCTGCGATGGTCAGGCTTGCGAAGGTTCTCGCCGTGCAGCCTGGGGGTTGTCGTCATGACATGGACGCCCTTGCCGACGACGCGAATGTCTCTAATGAAGAGCGGGCGGCGGTCTGGTCGACACTGCTCGAGTGCGTGCCACCGCTGTCGGCGTACCACAGCTGGTCGCTTGGGGACTGGCTTCCCGGCAAGCGAATGGGCGAGATCGCACTGAATGAGACGATGTTGGATGATGGGCGGATCATGTCCGCGGTGGATATGTTTAGCTCGCTTTGGGAGCCGCATCCGATGACGATGCCGCTTCGTGTCACTGCAACGTAGGAACGGAAAGGAAACAACAATGACCAAGAAGAGCACCAAGAAGAGCACCAAGAAGAGCACCGCCAACGGCACGCACGCCCTTTCGCCAGGGCAGATGGTGATGATCCGAACCGCCGTGCACGGCTGGTCGGGCAGGGTCGTCCGCACCTTCAAGATCGAGGATGTGGGCTTCGTCGAGCTCGAGACGGCCGCATGGGTGGCGGACACTGGGCGCTATCACGAGGCGGTGGCGAAAGGTCCCGCCGCCGCGGCGGGCAGCGAGATCGAGCCGACGGGCGATCGGAATGTGCTGGTACAACTTTCGGCGATCGGCGACGTCGTGACCATTCCGGTTCTGCCGACCGAGGTGCGCTGACCCGATGACGCCGGCGGTGATGACGCGATCAGGGTCGTGGTCGCGGTCGCGGTCGTGGTCGCGGTCGCGGTCGCGGTCGTGGTTGTGGTCGCAGTCGCAGTCGCAGTCCTGGTCGCGGTCGCGCGGGGGTGCCCAATGACGCCGGCGGTGATGGCGCGATCGCAGTCGGGGTC
This sequence comes from Candidatus Nanopelagicales bacterium, assembly GCA_023264215.1. Next base: position 28,095 of record JALQSY010000004.1, on the reverse strand, counting down.
GCGGTCGGTGTCGGTGTCGGGGTCGCGCGGGGGTGCCCAATGACGCCAACGGTGATGACGCGATCAGGGTCGGGGTCGTGGTCAAGGTCGCGGTCGCGGTCGTGGTCAAGGTCGTGGTCAAGGTCGCGGTCGTGGTCGTGGTCGCGGTCGCGGTCGTGGCCAGGGGGTTTGCTATGACGGACAAGCTCGCGCCGACGGGCGCCCTTGCTCGTCGCGAGACGATTCGCCAGCTGTTCGAACAGTGGCTTGCGGACAAGCTTGGTTGGTCGGTTGTAAGCTATCGTACAGACCTGCAGGACTTCGCGAACTTCATGAGGGTCGGCGACGCTGCCGATGCGCTATCGGCGCTTTTGGAGATTGCGAAGCGCAGCCCAGGCGAGGCGAACGCCAAGCTCTTCGAGTACCGCGCGGAGATGCTCAGCCGACCCACATGGTCGAGCACCACCAAGCGCGCCCAGGGGCGCCCCAGGGACCGCGAGGGCATGGCGCCGGCGACGGTCAACCGGCGGCTGTGCGCGCTCAGGAGCGTGCTCAGGGTGCTCAGGACGGCCGGCCAGACCGCCTGGGTGCCCGAGGTCGCAGGCGTGAAGGCGAAGCGGTACCGGGACACCCGCGGCGCGGGCGACGACGGCGTTCGAGCTCTGCTCCACCTGCTCAAGGACGAGTTGGCCAGCTCGAGGACCGCGACCCGCTGGCAAGCCCACCGCGATCTGGCGATCGTCCGGTTGATGGCCGGCATGGGCCTGCGCAAGGGCAGCGTGCTGTCGCTCGACATGGAGCACGTCGACAGGCGGCAAAAGCGCCTGCACGTGCAACTCAAGGGCGACCGCGAGCGGGTCTGGAAGTACCTGGACAACCTCACGTGGTCGTCGGTCGAGGCATGGCTCGAGGTTCGAGGCCCGAACCCAGGGGCGGTCTTCTGCACGCTCAAGAGTTTCGGGCGCATGCAGCAGACCGCGATCAACAGGATGCTCGAGCGGCGGTCGAAGCAGGCCGGCATCGAGCGGGCGCGGCCGCACGGGTTGCGGCATACTGCGATCACAAGGGCCTTGGATATGGGCATGAACATTGTTGACGTCTCACGCTTCGCCGACCACGCCAAGATCGACACGACCATGGTGTACGACGATCGACGGCATCGCGAGGACACCACCGTTCCATCGGCAATCTCCGACTACGACAAGCCGACGAAGAAATGAACGACAACGACGCGATGACGCCGCTGATGCTTCAACTCCTCGCCGATGCGCCAGGGATGCTCATCGACCGCGACTACGTGCATCACGCAACGATGCTGGCGCTCGAGTCCAGGGGGTACCTTCGTCGCGTTGTCAGCTTCAACCCCGCCCACTGGCGAGAAGGGAACCGTCAGCTCTGCTGGACGAGGACGGAGCTGGGCGAGATCGTGACTGCGAGGTCCAGGTCATGAGACGGTACACCGCCGACGAGAAGGCAGCAGCCGTGCGCGCGTACGCGCTCGACGGCCTGCAAAGCGCCCTTGCGATTTGTGACGCCACGCCGAAGACCATCCGCCGGTGGGTGCGCGAGGCGGGGTACACCGTCAAACTGTTCGGCGGCCGTCCCACATGGCCGGAGATCGATGGTCCTGCGGCGAACGCCCTGGTGCGAGAGCACGGCTCGGTTTCCGCGGCGGCTCGAGCTTGCGGCATGCCGTACACCACCTTCTGGAACAGGTGTCGGCTCGGAACGCCACTCGGCCTGTGCGCGAGGAAGATTGGTACTCGGTGACGAACATTCCCTACGCCTACGGGCCAGGTTGGCTCATGTTCTGCTGCGACTGGCGCGACGCTCCGTTGCTTGGCATGCACATCGATGCCGTGATCGAAGACCCACCGTACGGCAAACGCACGCACGCAGGCCAGCGGCACGGTCGACGCGGCAAGTCGAGCTCAACCATGTTGAGCGAGGCCGGGTTGCGGTACGACCACCTCACGCCGGAGGATGTCACCGAGCTCGTCGCCGGCGCGCACGAACTGTGTCGCGGCTGGAACCTCGCGATGACGTCTCACGACCTGATCCCAGCTTACGAGGCCGCAGCTGCCGCGTGCAAACGCTACTGCTTCGCGCCGTTGCCGATCGTGACCCCTGGCGAGAACGTCCGCCTCGCCGGGGACGGACCATCGTCATGGACGGTGCACTTGATGGTGAGCCGAACCAATCTCAAGAAGTGCTGGAGCACGAAGCAGGGGGCGTACATTGTCACGGCCGAAAGCCATGGCGGCAAGGGCAATAAGGCCGTCGCGGGTGGAAAGCCGCTGGGGTTGATGGAGGCGATCGTTGCGGATTACACTGAGCGCGGCGACATCATTCTCGACCGGTACGCCGGGGGCGGAACCACTGGCGTTGCTGCGATCCGCAACGGTAGGATGTTTGTTGGCTGCGAGCGAGAGCCACGTCACTTCGAGATCGCCGTGGGCCTGCTGCAAAGCACACGAGAGCAGCTGAGCATGTTCCAGGAGAAGATGTGATCGGTTACGCCTCACGAACCGGCACGCTTATGGGGTTCTGACGGTGAAATCGCGGAACGTTCCCGACAGATCTGAGCCGACCTCCGACGAGTACACGATCGGCCCGAGCCACAGAACGTTGGGGAGCTCCGGCAGGGCCACGGCGCGGTTGTAGCTCGTCCGCGGGATCCACGGATCTCCAGCGTTGAGCTTGTACGCGCACGAGAAGACCTGGCCGATGCGGGTGAGCTGCACCCACTGCGCGCCAGTGCCCTCGACCACGTAGTCGAAGGTCGACACCGACGCTGCCGTGCTCTTGCACTCGTTCTGCAGCGACGCGGTGTTGTTGCTTGCGGGGCCCACGTGGACGTAGTTGAAGCCCGTGGGCAGCGGCGCTTCGGCGGGGTTGTGCGCGGCGATGCCGGCGACGTTGAACCCGGTGAGCGGTGCGGGTCCGAAGTTCGCGGCGTCGCGCGCGATGACGTAGCACTCGGCGACGAAATCACCGGACACCGGCTGGTAGATCAACAGGCCGTCGTTGTCATCGAACCAGAAGCTGTTGTCAGGTCCAGCGCCTCCGCCGATGATCGGCACGTTCATGCCCTGCGCCGTGAACGTCATTCCCGCCATCGAGGTGGGCTTGCGGATCGTCCACTTGGGGTCCAGTGACGGCCCCATGAAGTCGTCATCCATGTACGACAGCGGATCACCGCCGGCGCCGCTCGAGAAGCGCGCGACGCCCCTCATGGCATCCCCAACCCGACGTAGTCGTTCGGCGCGCGCGAGTAGATCACCACCGACTGCCAGATCGACGTGAGCGTCGACGCGCCGGTGACGGTGCCGAGCCTCGAGTACTGCGGCTCGATCACGACCTCCTCGTTCGTCGCCATCACGATCGTGCAGTAGAATCCGCGCGGCAGGCCTGGCGTCAGGTACACGGTCCCGCCGTATGACTCGAGTAGAAACTCATGATCATCGACGGTGACCTGGTAGCCGTCGGTGATCTGCTTGATCTGCTGTGGAATGAAGATCATGTTCTCCTCCCGGATTTATCAGCGCAGCTGCTGCTTGGTGTACCACACGGTGATCGTGCCGTCGTCGGTCTTGCCCGTGGTCGTAAGACGGAGCTCGAACGGCACCGAAGGTGGCGTCAGCCTGGGAACGATGATCCCATCGCGGCCGCACATCTGCATGAACGAGTTTCCTGCCGTGCCGCCCGTGTTGTTGTAGAGCTCGACCTGGAAGTTCACGTCCGTGACGCCAGTTGGCGTCAGATAGAGCCGTTGAGTATGCGCTGCGCCCTGGCTGTTGTACGAGTAGCCGAGCAGCGCGAGTTGAATGTTAGTGTCGGTGCCAGGTGCGCCTTCGCCGAGAAAGTCGGTGATGAGTTGGTCGGTGAACTGTGCAGCGGCAAGTTGCGTGGCCTGTACGGTGATCATGATGTTCCTTTCAGACCTGGATCGTGGCGTTGAAGAATGGCGTGGCGATGATCCAGCACTTCCAGTGGAAGGTGACGCCGGCCAGGCCGTTGAAGGCGACCTGCACGAGCCCGCCGCCAGGCAGGTAGTTGATCCCGCCGGCCATGCCCGCGGGGAACGTGAAGCCCGTGTTCCACGGCGCGAGTCCGCTCGCCGACTCGTCGTAGCCCGAGCCTCCGATGAACGGGTACGGCTCACCTGAGCCGACGCCGACGCCGTTCTGTGCCACGCCGACGATCTGGAAGCGAAACGCGGCGCGGTTGCCCGTGGTCTGCTCCTGCGCGTACAGGCACCCGAAGCCGTTGACGGCGTCGCTGGCACCGAACAGGTTGCCCCACGTGCGAAACACCGGCGTAGCGTCGGTGGTGACGATGATCCCGTCTGCGGGCCCGCCGTCGTTCGCGAAGGTCCACATGACGGAGCCAGGAATCGTGATCCCGCCGCCGCCGCCGGTGGCGGGGAGCCCGTTGACGTTGCTGAAGCAACAGCTCATGCGGCCCTCAGCTGCAGCTGCATCGAGCCAACCACGGCGACGTTGCCACTGCCGCCGACCCGCTGCGCGGTCAGCCACAGATCGGTCAGCGCTGGGAACGACAAGGCGCCGGCGTAGGTTGTGTCGACGAGCGAGTTGATCCCCGCATAGATCTCGATCAGTCGCCGCGCTTCGACCGGGGGCGTCGTGTCCAAGTAGTTGCGGCGCTGGTAGACCCGCAGGTCGATGCGCTGGCTGGCAGTTCCGTCCACCTCGGCGTGCACGCTCATCAGGTACCCCGTGAAGCCGAGCGGCACCGTGTAGATCGCCGTCTCCGAGTGCCCCGCGCCGGCGGAGATGTTGTCGACGAGGATCCCGCCGGTTGTCTCGATCAGGATCGCCCCGACGTTGGCACCCGTGATCCCGTCCGAGTAGGTGCCCGAGGCCGAGACGTAGCTCTCCAGGATCCGCGAGAACCGCTGCACCGTCGACGCGCTCGCCCCGGCGCCGGCGGTCGCCACCGTCTCCTGGATGCGAGCTCCCGTCGCGTCCAGGCCGACGATCGTGACCGCGCGCGCGCCTGCGCCCGCTGCGGCGTCGGCCGCGTTCCCGCCAGCGCGCACGCGGACGGTGTCAGCGGCCGCGAGAAAGCCGGTGTACGCCACCGCTGGGTTCGGCGACCAGATCACCGCTTCGGTGGCTCCGACCACGGGGTCGTAACCCGAGGAGTGCGCGAGCTCGACGCCGGTGATCAGGCCCGCGCCGGCGGCCGAGTCGTCGAGGCGTGACGTCACGACGCCGGCTACGGCTCGGAATGGCGACGCCGAGCAGCCCATGGCTCAGGGGTTCCTCGAGAGAATGCGAAGGCGACGTACCTCGGCGGCGAACGTGGCACTCGTGTTGCCCGTGGGGAACGCGATCGCCAGGCGCATCGAGCGATCGTTGAAGCGCAGGGCGCTGGTGGTCGTCGCCGGGGTGCCGGTCGAGGCCGTGTAGCCGCACTCGACCAGGTCCGACATGGCGGGCCAGTCGCTGCCGTAGAGCCCGCAGTGCCCGGCCATCGCCGCTGGTGCGCCGACGACCGGCGTGAAGCCGATGACGTCGTTGCCGCCGTACGCCCCGATCAGCTGCACGGTGCCTGTGTTCGTGACGAAGCCGCAGCCGCTCGCGACGGTCGCGTTCCCGCCCTTGCACGCGCCGGCGATCCTGTCGGCCGCGCCGGAGTAGGGCACGTTCGCGGGCGCCCACAGGTTGAACGACACCACCTCGGTGGCGGCGTTGCCGTTGTTGGCGGTGTTATGGATCTGGAAGACGTACTGCCGGTTGATGTCGTAGTCGGGCAGAAGGCGCTGCGCTGCCGGCAGCGTGGGGTCGTTCAGCGAGATCCAGATCGCCGCGGCGGTGAACGCTGGCGCGCTGTTCCACGCCGTGTTGCTGCCGCCCGCGGCGAAGTTGATCCCGACGCCGGTGCGCAGCTCGAACGTCGCGGCGGTGGGGACCCCGGTGCCGGTCCAGCTGGTGGCGTCGGACAGTACATTTTGGCCGTTGATCAGCGCGACGTTGCCCTCCGCGCCGAAATCGACCTCGTACTCGACGCGCCAGGGCGAGAGCACCGAGCTGCCGCCGGGCACTCCGTTGACGGTCGTGAGGCAGCAGCTCATCGAAGTCTCCCGGTGTTCGATCCGCTCGAGAGGGCGCATGAACGCCCCCTCGAGCGAGCTCGGCTCAGTCGTCCCACGCGGACGAGTTGACGTTCAGCAGCTTGCCCCACCGCGCCTTCGCGGCCCGCCGCCCGATCGGCTTCTTCACGCCGGGGCCGCACGTCTCCTTGGGGTCCTTGCCGTGGCGCGTCGCCGCGAGCGCGCAGGCATCGATCGTCGCGCCGCTGGCCTTGGGGCGGCACTTGACCGGGCGCTTGCGCTTGCCGGTGTACGTCTTGCAGGACGCGGGCGTGCGTCGCTTGGATGCCTTCTTCGCCCGTTTCTTCGCCGCGCTACCGGCGCTCGCGCCGCCGCCGGCGGCGAGGCATTGCTCCAGCGCCTTGGCGAGCGCGGCGGCGCTCGGCCCCGATCGCTTCTTTCCGGCCTTCTTGCTCGACCGCTTCTTGCTCGACCGCTTCTTGCCGGCCTTCTTCTTCTTCTTCTTGCCGGCCTTCTTCGCGGATTTCTTCGCGGCCTCCGCATCATCCTCGGCTTTCTCGGCCTTGGCCTCCAGCATCTTTGCGGCACCTTCGAGCGCCCGGGCGGCCTTCGCAGCGGCAGCCGGTGCGCCAGCCTTCTTGCTGGCCTTCGCTACCTGGGCGGCCTTGGCCTCCATCATCTTTGCGGCACCTTCGAGCGCCCGGGCGGCCTTTGCAGCGGCAGCAGCAGCAGCAGCTTGCTTCTTGCTCGGCCTGATCACGCCGGTGCTCTCCCACTGCCCGGTCGCCTTGTTGTACTTCTGCGTGGCGCGAGGGTTCCGACGCGCCGACTTCTTCTTGCTTTTCGCCATGTTGGCCTTCTTCTGCGTTCGATGAACGCCATGTAGGTTGCGAGTCTGGTTGCGCGTGCGCCGGTACCTCATGGCGCCTCCGCAGGGGGTTCGTTCAGGAGATCACGCACCGGGCGCAGTTGCGCCGACGGCTGCTCAGCACCGGTCGAGCCTGGCCGTTGCGGTTGTACTGCCCCTCGGTGTTCGACTCGGGGGAGACGTGGGAGGCGCTGCTGGCCGCGCCGGGGCGCGGAGCCTTGCGCTTCTTGAGGGCGACAGCGGCGATGATGCCGCCGAGGATGTACGGGAACGTGATCATGGTGTTCTTTCCTTTCAGCCTTCGAGTCCGTCGGGTGTGACGCGAAGCCGTCCACCCATCAACATCAGCACCCGCGGAACGGGCCCTGGTGAAGTGTAGAGCATCACGCCGGCATCGTGATGGTGGATGTACTCGCGCATGCTGCCGTGCGTGAACTTGTCGCTCGAGTACGAGGTCGTGAGGGCGGGCATCGGGCGCCCGAGGGATTCTCCGCGCGGGTGCTGAGCCGGCGCAGCGCAGACCGCTGGGCGCCCCTTGTTCCACATCGCGACGAGCTTGCTCTCGCGCGCGGGGATCTCGGTCTTGCAGTCACCGAGCCGCAGGAAGGGGAACACGAAGCACGCCGACAGGTCCTGCGACCAGAGCAGCACGGGCGCCGGCTCGCCAGGGCTGGGCTCGAACCGGTGCGTGATGATCTCGCCGTCGCGGGTGACCGTGTCGATGCCGCGAAACCTGCCCAGCAGGAACAGCGTGCCGGGCTCTGGCATCGGCCCGTACTTGCGCTCGAGCTGCGGGCGCAGCGTCCACCTGCCGTGGTCGCGCGCGTACCAGCTGGCCACAGCCGCGTTGGCGGTCAACATGGCGTCGCTGTCCTCGTACTGGTCGAGGTTGCCGACCCAGAGCCTCCGCGAGCTCGCGTAGACCTTGCGCCACAGCGCGTCGGCGTGCGCCGACATCTTCATCGGGGGCGTCGCCACAGGTGCCCCCTTTCGACGTCGTACTCGTGCAGCAGCTTCTTGCCCCACGCCGACAGGATCCAGCCGTTCTTGATCGTCGGGTGACGCACGAGCCAACCCGCGCCGACCATGCGCTTGAGGTGCGGCACGTCGGTCGTCTCAACCCGCGTGATCACGCCGTCGGGGGCGAGGTGCTTCCGCTGCCCGTAGAAGTAGTCCCACAGCGCGAACTTGTTGGTGTCCGTGGGCGTCCCCTTGGGCGGCCTCGGCTGACTCGCGCGCTTGGGGTTGCGGCTCGCCTCGATCTTCTCGAGCTTCTTGTAGTAGCGCGGATCCTCCGCGAGGTGGTCCATCGCGATCTTGACCGCAACGGACGCTCGGTCGGTGTGCTCGAGCTCGTGGATCGTGCCCTGGATCAGCGACACGCGATTGAACTCCCGCGGGTGGCGGCCGTCCGCCACGCCGCCGGTGATCGGCGGCACCCATCGCTTCGCGCGCTGCGCCTTCACCACGTAGTGAAGCGCGATGCTGGCGTTCTTCGAGGTGGCGAGGTTGCGTGCGGTCACGGTTCAATCCTCCAAGAAGTCGTCTGCAAGATCCTCGATGCGCCGACGCTGCATCTCCTTGAGCACCTTGGCCTTCTCGCGGTCCTTCTTCATGCGACGCAGCAGGTCGCGCTCCGTCTCCTCCTCGTCTGACTCGCGGTTGCGCGTCGGGGGAGCGGGCATGCTGCCGCCGTACATCGGCATGGGCATCGGAAACGGCATGGGCATCGGCACGAAGGTCTGCTGCTGCATCGGCGTCGCGGGGATCGCCGCCGGGGCCTGGGCCGGGCCGCGCTGCTCCTCGTCGCCGCCGCCCTTGAAGACCTTGCGGTACCAGTCGACCGCGACCACGGCGGCAACCGCCGAGCCGCCGGCGAGCAGCAGGCTCTGCAGCACGCTGAAGCCTCGCGCCTTCGCGCGGGGGGCCGCGGGCTTCTTGGGCGCGTCCTGCTCCGAGGCCTGCTGCGATGCCCCGGCCTCGTCGTCGTAGTTGCGTCGCGCGGTCGTCATGGCGGTCATTTGGTCCTTCCGAAGCGGATGTAGTCGGTGAGCACGGCGAGCAGCATCGCGGCGACGATGATCGTGCCCACGCGCGAAGGCCTGCGTGCCGGCGTCATCCCTGAGCCGCCTTCCAGTTGGCGGCGGCCGTGGTGGCCGCCTGCTCGTTCGCGAACGGGCCGTCCACGAGGATCAGCTTGTCGTCGATGTAGCCGCCGAAGAACCACAGGTCGTCGTCGCCGAGGTACACCTTGGTGCGCGCGCCGGCCTGGGCGGGCGGCTTGGGTTCGGCCGGCTTGGTCGGCGGCTTGGGGATCACGCGCCCCGGCTGCAGGGCGGTCAGCCACAGCACGCCGATCGCCGCTCCTCCCGTCGTGGAGCGCATCACCGACAGCCGGATGTTGGCGCCCTCCTCGGTGTTCTGGCCGTACTCGGTGACGCGGAACAGCAGGTCGCGCGTCTCGCCGACGGTGCCGGCAGCCACGATCGCACCGTTGAGCTCCTGGACCTGCGGCGGCGCCATGCTCTCGGGCACGCTCACCAGCACGTCGAAGGGCACCTGCTCGCGCAGCACGACCTCGTTGTCGTCGATCGTGATCCGCGAGTCCTTGTTGCTCGCGAAGACGAGCTCGCCGTCGCGCACCGTCACGCTGAGGCGCAGCATGGTCGGACGAGGGCCAACCGGCTTCTCGGTGATCTTCTTGGGCTTCTCCTTCTTGCCCTTGAGCAGGAGGTACGCGCCGGCGGCGAGGGCGATCATCGTGATGGGTTCCATGTCAGTTGCTCCCGAGGGCGGACAGCAGCCCTTGTGTGGGCAGCTCGAAGGGGTTGATCTTGTCGTTGATGCCGCGGTTGATCTCGACGATCAGCGCGTGCTCGATGAGCCCGGACGCATCCGAGTTGCGGCAGCGTTCGGGCACCAACTGCAAGGCGTACTGGCGCGCGATCGCCTCCACGGTCGCCCCTCGCTTGTGCGAACGACGGATCGCGGTCCAGCGACTCGCGAGCATGCGGGCGATCCGATGAGCGCGCCCGCTGTCCTGCACGAGCTGGCAGCCGTCGTCGAGGATGACCCTCGGCATCGGCAGCAGCTGCAGCAGTGCGCTCAGAAGCCTCATGCCGGCCTCCCGACGTTCGACACCTTGAGCTGGAAGCTGCCGACCCAGGTGCCACCTGCGTCGCGGACGTTGAGCTTGAAGTCGCCGGCGCGGTAGACCTCGAAGCCAACCCACGTCGCCTGCTTCTGCTCGTGGTACGCGACGAAGCGGACGCCAGCGGTGCCCGTCGATCGCTGCACCTGGAACCGCTCGGGCGGCAGCTTCAGCCACACCGTGCACGGCTGGTTGGCGGCGTCGATCTTCCGCACGCCGCGGGCATCGGCCGCCGTCAGGACGTGGTCCTGCGGGATCCAGTCCATGCGCGTCGCGCTGTTCCGGCGCGGCACCTCGACGAGCTCGGGCTCGACCTCGGGCTCACGCCCGTGGACGAGAGCTGCAGCCACGCCGGCGGCTGCGATCGCGATCAGCGGGATCGCCTTCATGGGCTCCTCGAAAACGCGACGCGGATGCGCACGTTGTAGCGGTTGATTCCCGGGGCGAACACGTGGCGGGTCTTGAAACGCGCCTCGAGTCCGAGATTCCAGACCAGCCTGGGCTCGAAGAACGAGAAGTACTTGCCGTTCCAACCGCACTCCGACGCCTGCGCGCAGTTGAACATGTAGCGGTTGAACGCCACGCCGTTGCTCTTCTGCACCTGCTTGACCTTCTGCACGATCGCAGCGTTATCGGTCACGGTGAGCTTGTACGTGATCGTCTCGACCTGGCTGTAGCCGACGATCTGATCGTGGTTCCAGACCCAGGTCCCCTGGCCGTTGTCGTAGATCAGCGACGTGTTCATGCGCACGTCGAGCGACAGCTTGGCGTAGTAGGTGCCGTTGGGCAGGCGCTGCTCGGGGTTCGACTGCTCGCTGAGTTGCACCTCGATCGAGTCGTTCTGGTCGCCCAGCTGCTGCTCCCAGTCGATGACCGCCGGCAGGCTGACAGCCTGCGGCACGACGCCGTGCGGCTCGGGCTCGGGCTCGGGCTCCGCCTGGCCGCCCGGCTCGAACACCAGGCCGCCGCCGCCCCCGCCGCCGCCCCCGCCGCCGGCCGACTTGAAGCCGCCGATCGCGAAGTCCTTGGCGGGGCGACGCTTGGGTGGCGGCGGAGGGGGCACGCTGGTCCCCTCCTTGCCCCCATCCGCGTCCGCGTCCGCGTCGAGGCCGCCTGGCGCGGGTCCGACGCGGCGCGCGGGGCGGCGGAAGAAGAACAGCGCCGCGACGCCGGCGGCGGCAAGCAGTGCGATCGGGTTCATGTCGGCCTGTCCTCCTCGATGATATCACGGGGCGCGGCGAGCGCGGTGCGGATCTCGCTTGTCCAATCGAAGGTGCCCGGCAGCAGGATGTCGATCGCGGCGAGTCCCCAGCGCCACAGCGGCTGCTCGCCGCACTGTCGCTCCACCGAGGCGAGTCGCTGCCAGCTCGTGCGCCCGCTCCAGACGCCGGGTCCGACCCACCAGCGGGTGCGTCCCTCGCAGTCGCAGGCGCCCTGCCGCCGGCAGAGCGAGTGCATCCACGAGACGACCGCGCGCGCGGCGACCCGCGGGTCGTCGAGGGCCTCCGGGCCGGCGCACGCGCCGGCGTAGCGCACGGTCCACGCAGCTGCGACGCCGAAGGGGCCGTAGCTGGTCCACCGGGCCGGGTCACCCAGCTGATGCTCGTCGCACCGCTCGGGGTGCAGCCACCCGCGGGCCACCGCCATGCGCCAGCGCGCGCGGCCGCCGGCGGCGTCGCCCTCGTGGTGCGTCACGGCGCCGATCCAGTTGCAGGCGCTCTCGCGGCGGCAGATCCGACGCAACTCGGCGCGGAGTTCGGGGTCCTGCGTCGACCTGTCGATCGCGGCGTAGACCTCGAGCACGCGCGCGCGCGCAGCCTCGCGCTCGCGCGGCGCGATCGGATGCGTGTAGTTGGGAAGGCCCGCCGGCGGCGTGATGCCGGCGGCGACGATGAGGGTGAGGGCGATGGCGATCACGTGACACCTCCAACGCCAACGGCCTTCAGAGCCGCGGCGATGCCGGGCCAGTTGTACCCCGCCGGGAAGGCCGCGCGGCGCATGAAGGACTGGGGGAGCTTGACGGCGCGCAGGCCTTCCTCGAGGCGGCCGCGCACCTCGCGGCTGCGCTGATCCTGCTCCTCGACGTCGTCCACCAGCGTCGGATAGGCCATGCCGCGGCGCACCGCGAGCCAGTCGATCGTCTGCCCCGGGCGCGCGTAGTTGCGCAGGCGTGAGAAGAACCACGCCACCAAGGCGATCGACCACCTCGGGTTGAACAGGTCGTCCGGCTTGCCGCCCGCGTCGGCGACGCGCGACGTGTTCGTGTTCATCTGGAACAGGCCGCGAAAGCCGAGGGAGTTGGCGGCATTCGTGTCGAACCGGCTTTCCGTGTACGCCACCGCCGTCAGGAAGTCGGCGAGGCCCGGCTGGCGCAGGAGCTGCTCGAGCGGCAGCGCCATCAGGCGGATCGACGTCGCGCCGAGCGGGCGCGCCGACGGCGACGCTGCCGCAGTCGACGACCGCAGCAGCACTGCCGCGCCGACGATCCCCGCGGCCGCGAGCCACCGATGGTTCATCGCGACCCCCGCTTTGCTGCTGCCGCCAGGATCGCGTCGACGTGGGGGTGATCGGCAAAGCGGCCGCGCTTGCGCCCCTCGACGAGGATCGTGACGCGCATCTTCCGCTGAAAGTCGGCGAGGAAAGCCTCGACCTCGCCGAGCTCGTCGTCGAGGACGCCGCCGAACGGCGACGCGCCCCGCGGCCTACCCGCCCCTGTGGTTCGCGGCGCGCCCGGCGACGACGCCGGTGCGGCTGCAAGATCGGCCGGCTTGATCTCGAACTTCGCGATCAGCTTCGCTGCCTGCTCGCGCGCGGCCGCAGCTTCACCGGCGCTGCCCGCCTTGTCAGCGAGCGCGTGGAGCTTGTGCACGAGCGAGATGGCGCGATCTTTCGTCATCGGCTGTTCTTCTGCAGGAACGAGATGACCTTCCGCGCGCCGTTGCGCGCCACCGAGCCCGCGAGCGCGCCGGCGAGGTCGCCGTACCGGCCGCGCACGAACGACTCGGCCTCGGTCTGGGCGATGCCCACGAGGCCCTGCACCTCGGCGATGTTCGAGGCCGGCACCTTGGTGCGGGGGATCTCGTCGTTGTCCATGATCGCCGCCAGGGCGCGCCACAGGCCCTCGGCGGTGGTCGCCTCGTGCTCCTCGCCCTTCGCGTCGGTGATCACCAGCGTCGACCCCTCACGATGGATCCCGACGATCACGATCTCGTTCGTGTTGCTGCTCATCTGTGCCTCCGGTTGCGCAGCATACCCGGATCGAGGCCGGCCCGCTCGGCAAGCTCGGCTCGCAGCGCGTCGATGCCCGGCGCGCGCGCACCTCGACAGTGCAGGGGGAACAAGGCGCGCTCGAGCGTGCCGAGCGTGAGCATGTTGGCGCGCTCGAGGCTCTCGGCGACCTGGCCGGCGCGGTCCCACCACCGCTCGCCGACGGCCACGATCGAGCAGTCGCGCGCGGTCGAGATGCCCCCGGCGGTGCTCGGCGGCGCGATCTTGGTCTTGTCGGCGCCGGCGGGGTAGATCTCCGCATCAAACGCCGTCTTGGCCCACGCCGCGGCGTTCTTGATCTGCGCCTGCGAAGGCGCGCCCGAGCTGTCGGTCCACGCCGGCGGTAGCGCCGGAAGATCGGGCAGCTCTGGCAGATCGTCGGGCAGGGGGAGCTCGCCGAGCGACGGCAGTTGGGTCACGGAGGCCCCCTTCTTGGGCTTCTTTTTCTCCGCGGACTTCCTGCCGAGCAGGAATGCGCTGACCACGGCGCTGATGACGAAGATCGGATGCATTGGATCAGTCTCCCCAGCACTTGTTGCGCGGGTTCATGAAGCGGGTGACCGACCTTGCAGACGGCTTCGCGGCCTGCAGCCGACCAAGAGCCGATGGTGGGTTGCGCGACTGGTTCTTGAGGTACTTCGCGTCGAGGTAGCTCAAGTTGTACAGGTACTGCGCAAGGTCGGCGGCGTCGTTGCTCTTGGGCATCGGCGGGAAGCTTCGAGCTCCGCGGGCTTTCATGCTGGCCTTCTGCTTGCGGATCCGTTCCAGCAGCAACTCGACGTCGCGCGGCGCCTCATTGCGGCGCCGACCGGCGGTGCCCTTGGGCGCAGATCGGCGTGACACGTTGCGCGTGGCGCCAGGGGCAGCGGACCTGGTCGCGGCGTGCGCGATCGCCTCCAACATGTCGTCGTACTTCTGCTCCTTCGGGATGTGCTTCAGTGCGAACTCCAGCGCATCGCGCTTCGTGGCACCGCGCGCGTAGGCGACGATGTCGTCGTGGCTGATCTCCCACAGCTTCTCGCCCACACCGAAGTACTGGCCCCACTTGGTGTACCCCCCGCGGTCGAGGGGCACGCGCAGGACCGTCAGGCCGCGGGAGCCCGTGCCGGCGCTGGCGTTGCGCTTTCGCTTCACGGCAGAGCCTCCGCCGCCTCGATCGCCTGCTCCCAGTTGAGGGTGCCGCTTTCGACGCGCTTGAAGACCCACCGCATCGCGGTCCAGGTCTTGGGACCGATCCATCCGTCGGAGGTGAGCGCGCCGGTGGGTTTGGCCGTGCCCACGGGCATGAGCAGGGTCCAGTGCTTGAGCAGCTTGTTCCAGTCGCGCTGGAATGCGCGCACCGCCGACTGCCCGCTCGCGCCGGTGATCTTGTAGCCGGGCATGGCGAAGTCGCCGCCGGGCTTGTACCGGCCGTTGCTGATCTTCACCAGCCAGCCGGCGATGTTGCCCTCGGTGGTGTACTTCTCGCGCTCCGGCCAACTCCAGCCTCCGCCGATCACGTCCGACGGCACGCTCGAGGGCGTCGGCAGGCCCGGCGTCGTGCCACCGCCGCCACCGCCACCGCCGCCGCCACCGCCGCCGCCACCGCCACCGCCGGGGCCCACGGGCTCGTCGATCTCGGGATCGACGACCGGCGGGATCTTCTTCTTCTTCTTGCCACCGAACAGAATGATGGCGCCAGCGACAGCAACTCCGATCAACACGGGATCCATGGTGTGTTCTCCTTCAGCGTTTCGAGGTGAGCTTGATCAGCATGTACCCGCCGAGCGCAAATGCGCCGAGCATCGCAACCTGATCGAGGATCTTGCTACGGCCGCCCTGCAGCAGCGGCTCGGGCCGTGGCACCGGCTTGATCCCGCCCGGCCGCGGCAGCGGCTTGACGGGTCCGCTGGGACCGGACAGCGCGGCGGTCGCCTTGTCGTACTCCTCCATCAGGCAGAGGGTGTCGAGCACGACCGAGGCGGCGGCGCCGATCGACTCGACGATCGTTCCGCCGGTCATGAGCGGCGACTGCTCGGGCAGTGCGTTGAAGGCCCGCACGACGCGGTTGTGCCGGTCGACCATCGTGTTGTAGACGTCGTACGGCGCGTCCTCGGCGTCGTGCAGGTGGTGCAACCTGGCCGTCGCCTCGTCGGTGAGCTTGGACGCGAGTTGGCGCCAGCCCGCGTAGTCGGTGTAGATCGCGAACCGACCGTAGGGGTTGTCGAGCGTGTAGCCGTCCGCCGTAACCGCCATGTCGCGGTACGCCGAGCCGCACGAACCGTCCGTCTCAGCCATTTTTCGGCTCCAGAGGACGCGCGATGACGTCGACGAAGTGCGAGCGGTTGGTGCCCTGGTCGATGAAGGTGACCCGCTGGCGGTACTCGGCGTGCGCGAAGCCGACGATCAGCACGGCGTCGGTCGAGGTGCCGATGTCGATGGCGGTGGTCAGCTTGACCTTGTCGCCGACGACCTCGTAGTCACCTCGTGGAAGTCGCACGGTGAACAGCTGGCCCATGTAGGCCTCGATCGTGTCGCCGGGCTTGTACATGCGCTTGCGCACCGGCTTCTTGGCGCTCGCGAGGCTGACGATGCCGAACAGCGCGAGGACGCCAGCGCCGATCATGGCGTACTTCTTGTAGTCCGTGTTCACTTGAGGTGCTCCTCGATGGTGGCGAGCATCACCGCTCGCGCCTCGGCGTAGGTTTCAGCTCGACCACCGGCGACCACTTCGCCTGTGATGAGCTTCTTGAGTTGCCAGTCGAACACTTCGTCGCCCTGGTTTTCGTAGCTGGTGCCAGGGATATACGTGCGGCTGATCGCCCAGAAGAAGCCGCGGCGCGCACCGGTCATGGTGTCGTTGCCGCCCCTGTACTCCCAGTTCAGCGGCACCTCGCCCCTGGTGTCGTGCGTGCGCTTGGTCTTGTTGCTGGCGTAGAAGAAGCCGGCGAGCGCCAAGCCGAGCAGGCCGATGACTTTGAGATCCATGGGTTCAGCTTTCCTCGAGCATGAGCATCAGCTCGGTTGGTGGGTCGATCGAGCTCGAGCCGTCGGGCCACGGCAGGTCGGCACACGAGGGCTGGTGTCCGCTGCGCACGAGCTCCTCGTTCACGGGCGGGAACCAAAGCAACCCGTAGTGCTTGTCGCCGGTGAGCGACGCACCGGTGCGCGCGTCGACGGTCATCTGCGGCAGGCGGCCGGATCGCATGGCGTGCTGCGCGTCCTCGTTTCGCGGGAGGAACGCCACGCGAAGGCCCAATCCGGTGCCCGGGGCGAGCAGGTTCTTGGGAAACTGCCTCGACACGCTCGGCGTGCCGTAGGTCGACGAGTTGAACCGACCGCTGGCCATGCAGTGGGCGTAGTGCTCGCGCTGGCGCACGAAGGTGACGAGTCCGGCCGCCCGGAAGGCCTCGTCGATCACGCCCAGCAGCGTCTGCCCGGGTCCGAGCTGCACCAGCCGGCCGAGGCGCGGCGCGTCGGCGACGAGCTCGTCGAGCAGCGCCCGCGCGCGCTCGCGCCGGCTGACGCCGCGGTTGCGCACCGGGCCGACGGGCTCGGGCGGCTCGGGCGGCGGCGGGCTGTCCGGCGGCGGCGTGACGATGACGCCCGGCGCTCGCCGGCGCCTGCGTTGGCCCAGCAGCACGAGACTGAGGCCGACGCCCCCGGCGAGCAGCGCGAGGCTCACATCACCACCTTGCAGCCGCAGCCGCTCTCCTCGCGCTCGGGCGCGTTGCGCCGAGGCACGAGGTGCTCGAGCGGATCGACGATCGTGCCGTCGCCGTAGCGGATCTTGGGACAGAAGTGCCCTTCGACGACGCGGCCGCCGCGCTCGACGTTCTCGATGATCACGTCAGCCCTCGGGTCCTTGTCGGTGCGGAGCTTCGCGACCTGGTAGCAGACGAGCGACAGCGCGTTGCCGCCGCCCGCTTGCACGATCGCTCGGGCGCCATCGAGCCTCTCGTGGCGCCCGAGCGAAAAGCCGCCGCACTTGATGCAGCAGGGGAAGAACTCCTCGTCGTCCTCGGCCTCGAACTCCAGCATGTTCGACAACACGAGCCCTTCTGCGATCGCCTCGAGGAGAGCGCAGCAGTGCTCGTGGTCGAGCGGCGAGATTTCGAGGCAGAGTCGCATTGGCGTTGCTCCTCAGGCGTACAGGTCGTTGCTACGCAACACCCGCATCGACCAGCCGGCCGCGGTCAAACCCGTGACGATGGTGCCTGCGGTGGCCACACCGACCAGCTTGAGAACGTTCGACGACGTCGTCGACGGGGTGACCTTCGCGGTCGCGAGCCGCACCGCCAGGGTGAAGTTCATGGACACCTGGATCACGGCGCCGGCCGGGGTGGTCACGCCCGGGACCAGCTTGATCAACCCCGCGGTCGCGAAGGTCGGCACCGACGCGAAGACCAGCGGAGCGGTGGTGTTGCCGAACAGGGCCGCGAAAGTGTTGGCCGGCGTGGATGCGGCCTGGATGAGATCCACCTCGACGCTGTAGATGCCCGGCTGCAGGAAGGCGAGCGCCAGGCCGTTGGCGGCCAGCGTGCCCTGCTCGGCGTAGAGCGTCGAGTCCATGGTGCCGGCGGCGTTCGGCCGCAGAACGGCGGTGTCCGTGGACGCGACCAGGGCGGCGTTGAGCGTGTTGTTGGTGTACACCCCCGGCATCACGTTCGGAAGGTTGATGGATTGTGCGTGCGCGTGCATTGTGGCGTTCCTCTTGCGTTTACGGACGGATCGTCCAGTTGAGAACAAACAACCTTGCTGACAGCGGTTCGATGTCCGTCTGCAAGTGACTTTCAGCGCCGATCGATGCGCTTGCATCGACGGATTCCCGAGCTGCGAAGTTGATTCCACCCATGGTGATGGCGGAAAGCACCGGCGTGCCGAGAAGGCGGTTCCATCGCAGCGTCGCCGCCGCCGAGTTGGGCTCGCCCTGGTAGATCTTCACGAACTTCGCCGCACGCGGAACGCGGATCAGCGACTGCGTAGCTGCAGGGCTGCGCAGGTACTCGGTGAGACGAGCCTCGCGGCAACCCTTGCTCGCTTCGATTGGCACGATCTGGCACGCAAACACGCTGTCCACGACGAACTCCGTGCGCACGACCTCGGGCAGGTCGGCGGAGTTGCTCGGCAGCATGACGGCATTGGCCGGGCCGAGAATGGAAACGTCGATGCGCTGCGCCCAGATCTCGAGATCTTGGTTAAAATCAATGTCGAAGACCGCGTAACCGGTTTCCGACGAGCACTTGATGCGTGCGCGATACGCGCGAATGTTGTCGTTGCGCACCGCATCCGCGGGCAACGGGCCGTTTTCGATGACCTGGCGCGACAACGGCGTCAGTCCATCGCCGCTCGTGCGGTACACTTCGATGCCGCGCAGCGAAACGTTCCACAGGCGCGAGCATCCGGTGTACAGCGAGTTGCCCCGTGCGCGCTCCTGGCCGGTGGTCCACCCCGGGGTGAGCTCGACGAAGTCCTCGATGAGGGTCAGATCCGCAAGCCCCTCCGTGAAGCTGCAGAAGCCCTGCTGGCTCACGTAGTTCGACATCGATCCTGCGCGGCCCTGCAGGAATGGCTCGACGACCTGGTATTGCGGCGTGTACGTCATGCGCGTGACTCAGAGTCCGACCGCGGATGCCAACGCAGGGCATCCGCGGTCGGCGTGTTCGTCAGTCCTGGTAGAAGGGCTGACCGACCTGCCACCCGGGCGGGATCACGTCCAGGCCGTTGCCGTAGACCGACACGTACAGATCGACGGTGGTGCCCGTCGGCTCGATGTTCACGCCCTGCAGGGTCAGGACGTTGATCAGCGCAGCCTGCGAGAAGATGCCCCACGCCACGGGAACGCCGTAGCCGTCGGGCAACACGTAGTCGTCGATGAGCACGCACGAGGTGTTCGCCAGCGCAGCCGGCGTCGAGAACGCCTCCTGCGGGATCTGGTTGATGAACGCCCCGTGGATCTCGACGCGCCGGTTGACGTCCGGGGTCGTCGAGTCGATGCAGGCCATGCGCACGGCCATGGGCTGGAAGAAGTTGGTGCGCACGGGCGCGACCGTGATCGTGAACGTGCCGGCCGCGATGTCGCGGAGCACGGTGCCGACCTTCTCGACGTCGCACGTGGGCACCTTCGCAGCTCCGCAGCCCGGGACGGTGACGTCGCTGGAGCGGATGTACGGGTTGCACCACGAGCCCCCGCCCGCGGGCGGAAGGGTCGAGGAGGGGGTGGGGTTGCGGTGACTGGTGTATCGCATTGGGAACGCCTTTTCTGCGGGTTTCGGCCCGCTGTTCGACTGGCGCTTTTCTGCGGGGCGCGACCCCCGGTTGCTCCACTACCTCGGCATGCGCAGCGCGCCGACGCATCAGCGGTTGCGCATGCTCTCCTCGGGAGCTCGAACGAAGTTTGAGCGCGGGTTTTGTCAGCCCTGCTGCGCAGCCTCCAGGCCCTGGCGGACGCCGAGGCTGTAGAGGTAGCCCGACATGACGCCGTCGCCCGCGGCCAGGAACACGTCGGCCAGCTTTGCGACCGGGCCCTTCTGCGTCGCGACGCCGGCGAGGCCGAGCGCCACGAGCGTGCCGCCGGCCAGCGCATCCCAGTCGATGCCGGCGATCTTGCGCGGGTCCTCGGCGGTGCCGGCGTCGATCGCCGCCTGGTCCGCGCGGTACTCGGCCTCCAGGCCACCCATGATGCGGCCCATGCCGAACGCAGCGACGCCGGCGACGAGCGTGTGGGTGCCGCTCGTCAGGAGCTCCTTCTTGTTCGTCTCCAGATTGCGCATCTTGTTGCGCATCTTCTTGGCCAGTTGGATCGCATCCGATCGGTCGAGGTGGTCGATTTCAGCCATGGTGGTGTTCCTTTTGCGTACAAGGCCGCTGTGCGCAGCCGGAGGTTGACGTCGAGCATCTTGACCGGACCGCCGCTTCGGCTTCAAGCACCCTGTTTGCGGACACTTTTTCGGACACCATCCGCAAGTGCGCGGTAACACAGGTGTTTTGAGCACGCGGACGGATGCGCACGAGGGTGTTACAACCACACCACATGCGTCTCGAAAAGGAACTCCCCGAAGATGCGGAGATGCCCGGCGTCCCCGAGGTGCTCCGCACCAACCTGGTCCGCAAGCTCAAGGGGCCCTGCAAGCGCGTCAAGGTCGAGGCCGAGACGGACAAACGCACCTGGATCTCACTCAACGCGATCAAGCTGGCGGAGCGCGGCGCGGTCAGCCAGAACCCAGACGTCGATGCGGTGGCCGAGCTGCTGGTGCGGATCATCCACGCCTATCACATCGAGCACAGCGCCGACGCCAACTACACGCATCGCTACCGCGTCACGATTGAGCTGCGCAACGATCAGGGGCGAACGCCGATCTCGGAGCGCCCGTTCCGCTTCCGCTACGCGCCCGAGGAGCCGGATGATTTCTTCGAGAGCGACACCGTGCGGGAAAACGCGGTGCTCGAGGATGCGCTGGCGATGCAACGTTCCGCGTACGACCAGATGGCAGCGCAGAACCAAGAGTTGCACGAAACGGTCATCGAGTTTGCGCGCATGATGGTCGAGCCGATCCGGGCCAGCGTGGACATGCAAAGCTCGGCGACGATGCAGTGGATCAACGGCGCCAACATGCTGGTGCAGGGATACTCGCAACAGTACCAGACCCAATCGCTGGTGATCCAGGAGGAGGCTAAGAGCAAGCGCGTTGCGCAGATCTTGGACAAGCTGGGCCAGCCGATCGCCGAGCTCAGCATGGGCCTGCTCGGGGGCCTGATGAACAAGTTTGGAGGCAAGGGCAACGCTCCGCCAGCGCAGCGCAAGCGCGAGGCCGCGCCGGCCAGGGCGGAGCAGGCCGCCGATGAGGGCGAGGGCGAGGGCGAGGCCGCGGGCGAGGGCGAGGCCGAGGGCGAGGTCGACTCCGACAAGGTGCTCGCGGTGGTCTGCGAGGCCTTTGCCATGACGATCACGCCTGCGCAGCGCCGCTCAATGAGCGCGAACATGACGCTGGAGCAGATCGCTGCGCTGGACGCCGTGTTCGCCGCAAACTCCAACGACGAGGTTGTGGTCGGCTGGCGACGTGCGGAGCCGATCGTGGGCAGCAAGCTGCTGTGGCTGGCCGGGATCATGACCCCGGAGCAGCTCTCCGACTTCGCGAAGATCCGCGCCATGATCTCGCGCCACGCCGAGAAGCTCGACCTGGAGGCCAAGAGCAAAGCGCAGCCCGACGACGGCGACGGCTCGGACAAGCCCACGCGACGCAAGCGCAGGGAGTAGATCCCGTTGCCGGCGGCGGCCGTCGGACCATTCCGACCGCCGCCGCCGGCCCCGAAGAACCCAGCAACTGGCCGATGGTACAGTGGCACCGTTCGCTTGACAAGGGGGCGGCACCGGGCGCATGCTCGGCCCCCCATGCAACACCTCGACTTCTCCGCCACGCGCGCGCCGCAACTTCTCTCGGCCATCTTGCTGGACTGCTGATCCACGGGGCGGACACCCGTGGACGACAACGCCCTGGTGCGCAGGGCGCTCGACGAACGGCGCGGTTACCGCAGCGGTGCGAACGTCAAGATCCGCTGTCCGTTCGACGAGTGCGCCCACAAGCGCAGCCCTTCTCTGTCCGTGCATGATGATGGCCCCTGGCAGTGCCACCGCTGTGGCCGCAAGGGCTTTCTCGACGACCGCGCCCCGCGTCGACCGGCTGCCGGCCAGGCGACCGAGCAGCCACGGCTCGACCTGGCGTTGCGCTTGTTCGAGCGCAGCTCCGACATTCACCCAGGGGATCCGGTCGATCTCTACCTGCGCTCGCGTCGGATTGTTCCGTGCGGGTCGGCGTGGTGGCCGCCCGATCTGCGGTTCTCGCGACTGAAGCACCCGGATGGCCAGCATGTTTTTGGCATGGTGGCCGCAGTGCGCTCGGTCGATGGTCAGATCGTTGCGGTGCATCGCACGTTCCTGACGCGCACGGGTGCGCAGTACGGCGAACCCTCGAAGATGAGCCTCGGGGTCGTCGGCGGTGGCGCCGTGCGCCTGGGTGACAATCTCGAGGAACTCGTGATCGGCGAGGGCATCGAAACGACCATGCGCGCCGCGGCCAAGCTCGGCAACGGCGTGGCCGGCTGGGCTGCGGTTTCCGCCGGCAACATGCGAGCACTGAGGCTGCCCAGGGGCGTCCGGCGCATCTGGGTTGCGCCGGACATGGACGATCATGGTCGAACGAAGAAGGACCGCTTCGACCGCAATCCCGAGGTCGCGAGGATGCGCGGAACGACGGACAGTGCGGACACGTTTTTGTTCGGCTCAGTGGGCGTGGAGGCTGCGTATTATTTGATGCGCGCCGCGCGTCAAGCTGGCGTTGAGGCGCGATTGCTCGTGCCCATGCGGAAGGATCATGCAGAATGACGGCCGTCACCGACGAGCTCGAGCTCCGCATCGCGGAGGCGCTGAAGATCGACCCGACCGGCGCGGCCCTGCTCGAAGCGCCGCTCGGGCCCCTGCTGGTCACCGCGTTCGCGCACGACTTCAAGCTGTGGATCCGCTGCAAGCGCGTGATGAAGGCGCACAAGATCCCGCTGCGCGACTACGAGGCGGCGATCAAGCGGATGGCTCACGAGGCCGAGCGCATCCCGCAGATCGGCTCCGCTGGTGTGCCCGATCGCTCGTACATTCGCTCCGTTTGGCCGGATGCGCCCACGATCGTCGGCGACGACTGCACCGTTCCGCAGAACTACCGCATCGAGCCGCACCACCGCAAGCCAGCCGTGGCCCGCGAGAAGACCAAGCTGGTGGACGGCCATGCGGAGGTCACCCTCGAGCACGTGTCGATCAACCCGATCCTGATGACGCGCAGGATTGCGCTGGTGTCGAGCAAGCAGTGGTACGTCGAGGTGGCACACCGCTCGCTGGGGCGCTGGCGCTCGCTGATTGTTCCGCAGGGGGTTGCGCTCGACCACCGCAGGTTCATGGCGACGATGATCGACAAGGGCGTCATGACGACGAGCGCACAGGCGCCGGAGATCTGCGCGTGGCTGCTGGCCTACTGGGACGAGAACCAAGCGCAGATCCCGGTCACCTACGGCGCCGACGAGATGGGATGGCACGGTCCAGGTGGCAAGTTCGGCTTTCTGCTCGGCCACCAGCAGATTGCGCAAGATGGCGCCAGGACGATTGAGTTTCATTCCGAAGCGGCCGAGGAGGAGGTTGCGGAGTACCGCGAGGTCGGCAAGCTCAGCGGTTGGCTCGAGCTGCTCCATCGCGTGAAGGATTACCCCGCGATGCGCTTGGCGGTGTACGGAAGCCTCGCCGCGCCGCTGCTGTCGGTCGTCGGGATCGGCAACTGCCTGATCGACTTCGCCTGCACGACGAGCAAGGGCAAGAGCACGGCGCTTCGCTTGGCCGATTCATGCTGGCGCGCGGCGCAGGAAGCGCTGCCCAACTGGGACACCACGCTCGCCGCCGCCGAGGATCGAGCTCGTCGGCTCAACGACCTGCCCCTGATCATCGACGAGACGCAGCTACTCGATCCGCAGACCGCGGCGCGCTTCGTGTACGGCATCGTGGGAGGCCGCACGCGCGGGCGCGCGTCTCGGGACGGCTCCGAGCGCGCGGCGAAGTCGTGGCGCACGGTCCTGATGACCTCGGGCGAGCAGCCGGTCAGCGAGCACGCGCAGCGGGCCGGCGCCGCGGCGCGGTCGCTGTCGATCCTGCAGCCGCCGCTCGGTCCCCCGAGCGAGGCCGGGGCTCGGCTCGCCGACGAGATCCGCACCACGTGCGCCCAGCACGCCGGGCACGCCGGCAAGGCGGTCGTGCGCTGGCTGGTCGAGCACCCCGAGCGGTGGGGCGAGCTCCGCGACGAGCATCGCCGGCGCGCCGCGGCCCTGCGCGACCACGGCAGCGGCGCGCAGGCGCGCATGGCCGACGTCGTGGCCCTGCTCGACGTCACCTGCCTGGTCGCCTACGAGGCCATCGCAGGCTGGCCCTGGCCGCGCGAGCCGCCGTCGGAGGACCCGGGCTGCCGGGCGATGCTCGACGAGGCCGTGACGCACGCTGTGGTCGCCTCAGACGACGCCACGCGCGCCTGGCAGTGGCTGACCTCGATCGCCGCCCAGAACGACGGTCGCTGGCGCCTGGACGGCTCTGGGGCGGCCCAGCCGAGCGGTGGGTGGCTGGGCAAGCGGGACCTCGATGCCGACCTGTGGTGCTGGTACCCCGCCGCCCTGCGCGTGGAGCTGGAGCGCGGGGGCTTCCAGATGGACGCGACGCTGCGCGCATGGCGCGAGCGCAAGTGGCTTCGGCTCGAGGGTGAGCGCCCGGGGTACACCTGCAAGGTCAGCGTGGCCGGCGTTCGGCAGCGCATGATTTGCGTGGTCGGGAGGATGCCAGAGGTCGACGAGCCTGTCGGCGAGCCCGAGCCTGCTGTCGAGGATGCGCGCGCGCGCCAACTCGAGCTGGACGAGCCCTGGGAGCACGGCGACTAGCACTTCGTCACGCGGCATTGCTTCGTGCGCAGCTGGTGCTTGATGGTCGCCCCACCGTGCTCCGTGCGACGCAGGTCGGCGTCCCAAGGGCCCGTATGTGCTCGCGTGGGCCATACTTCACGCGATCGGCACAAACCGCGCTTTGTGCGCTGGGGCACCCATTACAAGGGTTACAAGCCACCTGGCGGCACGAATCGACACGGGTGCCCCAGCTGCCCCAGTGGTGCCCCAGTGCGCTGGGGCACCCCTTCCCGCGGTGCTACGGTGCTGCAGTGAGCGATTACAAGCAGATTCTGGCGAGGTGCCCCAGCACTTTCCCCGGCAGAGGCCTATTGGCGGGGGTACAAAAAAACGCATGCGTGCGGCTACGCACAGCTAAAAACAAGTCCCTTCTCATAGGGGACCTAGTAGGGATTTTGCTGGGGCACTAACACTGATCTCCTTGTAACTTGAACCAAACCCCACTTTTGCCTGCGAATCGACTGCCCCAGCGAGCTGGGGCACCCACTGGGGCAGCTGGGGCACCCCCCTTCTATCTGCCCGCGCAGCGATAGCTAGGCCGTCATACGAGGTGCCCCAGCAAACGTTGCGCTTTGGAGCTTCCGCAACAAATGCGTCACGCTGCATGGTGGAAACGCCATGTGCCTTGCGCCGGCGCAAGCTAGGTGCTCTTATGGCGGGGATGCGCGTCCTGAGAACGTCCATCGGCGACGCCGGTCACATCCTGTTCTCGAGCGACCACAAGCTGCTCAACCTCGTCGAGGTGCGCTTCCTCGGCGAGGTGACCATCGCGATGGAGCGGGGCGCCTACGTTGCCCGGGTCGGCCGGCGCATCGTCGGCAGCACGCGGAAGAACGGGCAATGGAGGGTCAGCAAGAAGCTCACCAGCCAGGAGGCATGGGCTGCGATCAACGTGCTCGATGCCTGGACGCGCGAGCTCAACGCGCCGCCGCCAGCGTGGAAGCGTGGAAGCGTTGAGCGCTAGACCGATCCGCGTCACGCTGCGCCCGCCGATGGTCTGCCTGGCGCAGCACCTTCGGCGACCCGTGCTACGGCTCGCGTGGCGAAGGCAGCACGACGCCGTGGTACTGATCCGCGCACCGCGGCCGCGGCGGCACTGGAATCGCAACCTGCGATCGCAGTGGCGGGCCGACGCGCTAGCACTGCGGCGAGCGTTCTGGGTGCGCTGATCGCCGCTCAACTCGCCGCTGCCGGCGTGGAAGCGTTGAGCGCCTGGATTTGGCGCGTTTGACAAGCCGCTGCTCGAAGTGATGTTGGACCACGCCGACATCACGGATGCCGAGCAGGAGCAGCTGCTCAAGCCGGAGTGAGCCGTCTCAAAGCCTGCACACGCGGCATGGCTCTTCGAACATCGGGAGCTGCTTCGAGCGATCCTTGGGCACGCGGCCAGCCGTGAACGCATCGCGGAGCTCGGCCAAGGACGTGGGCCAGCTGTCCCTGCCGGGCGTCCGGTACGTCCTGCCCGTGCGCTTCTCATCCTCGATGGCGTCGGCGAAGATCTCGGGATGGTTGCGCCACAGGTCCCACCATTCGCCGATCCGCTGGTGGTAGCAGCGCGCACAATCCGTCCGCGCCGGCACGCGCACCTCGTGGTGCGCCAGGATGCTGCGGACCTCGAGCAACCCCATGCCGTACTCCCGCAGCGGGAAGCGGCACCGCAGCGTCTCGCTGATGATTCCCGTGCGCTCGGGTTCATCGGCGCGCAGGCCGACGCAGATCACCACGTCGTCAGGCTGCGACCGCGCCCACGCGATCATGGGCTCGATCTTGATCATGCGCGTGCACCAGCGCATGCGGAAGTTAGGCAGGCCGCCGACGGCGTCGATCGCCTGCCGCAGCGTCGGCGCCTTGGGCCGGATCAACTCGCCGCCCACGAGCGCGGCGATCCGATCCCAGTGCTCCCACACCTCGGGGAGCTCGTCGCCCGTGGGCGTGACGAGCAAGCCGTCGATGCGCTCACCGCGGTCGCGCATGGCCAGCAGCATCGCGGTGCTGTCCTTGCCCCCCGAGAACGCAGCAATCTGTCGCACGGTCATGGCGCCCCCGCCGGCGGAGTGTACACGACGATCGCGAAGCCGACGCCCATGGCGACGAGTCGGTCCTCGCGCACGTCGAACAGCACCTCGCCGAGGCCGCGGCTGCGGGCGAAGCTGCGCGCGGCCTCGTGAGCGTTCACGTCGAACACGGTGAGGCTCTCCAGGACACCTCCGCAGGCGCCGAGGTGCTCGAGGAGGTAGCGCACCTTGGGCGGGGGCCCGAGGCGCACACCGTCGACGGTGCGCGGGCCTCGGGGGCCCGGGAGCTGCCCAAGGCGATGCGCGGCGCAGAACACGGCGGTGCGCCGGCCGGTGCGCGCCAGCACGCCCGTGCCCGATGGCACCGGTGCGCCGCACACGGCGCAGGTGCCCGGGTAGCGGTTGGGGGTCATCCGATCGCCTTTCGCAGGCTCAGGCCGACGCCCTCGCCGGCGCGCCGACCATCGAAGTACCCCCGCGCACTGCCGACCACGCGCTTGACGCGGCGCGGCTTCATCAGGCCCAGCTTCTCGGCGTGCGAATCGAGCGCATCCTCAAGCCGAGCGAGGTAGTCGCCGGCCGCGTCGATGCGCACGAGCGCCCCGCCCTGCGCCGAGCCGAGCTCGGCGCGCGCGCGCTTCATCACCTCATCGCGCGCCGGCAGCCGCCCCGCGATCGTGTCCGCGGCGCCCGCCCGGAAGGCGGCAGCGTAGGAGCGCGGCGACGGCTCCCACCGCGGGTCGACGTACGGATCGGCCTTGTAGACCCGCGTCGCCGCAAGCGTCAGCGCGTCCACCTCGGTCAGCACAGCCGCGAGCACCGCCCGGGCGACGGCAAGGTCCTCCACGGTGCCGTACGCCCACAGGCCGTCGACGGCGCCAAAGCCCTTGCGCAGGAACGCGCGGCAACCGTTGGCGCGGCAGATCGCGTTGACGGCGACATGCTGCCAGCCCGGCACGCGCGACCCCTCCACCAGGCGGGCTTCGAGCACAGGCCCCACCGGCCGCGGCGGCGGGGCCTGGTCGCACGCATCACTCGCCCCGTCGAGATCGTCGAGCTGCAAGCCGCAGCGCGTGGCGAGCTCCTGTGCGCGCGCGAAGGCCACGGCGGCCTCCTGCGGGCTCGGGTTGTTGCGGGCAAGCGCAAGAAGCTTGCGCACGCGCTCGAGGACGCGGTCTTCGATGTTCATCGTTGGGTTCCTTCTAACGCCCGAAGCCCGCACGCTCGGCCTTGCGGCTGCGTTACGGGCGGGGGGGGTGGAGCGGCGATTACCGGGGCT
>JALQSY010000049.1 GCA_023264215.1 Candidatus Nanopelagicales bacterium | reverse complement strand
CTCGTCACCGCCAATGCGCTGTCGCCGACGGCCGGGACGATGGCGGTCGTGGCAGGCGGCCTCGCCGGCGTCGTCATCCGGGGAGTGGCCGGAGGAGGCGACGCCGGCAGCGTCATCGTCCTGGCGTGCGCGGTGACGGCGTACGTCGTCGCCGGGCTGCTCGCCACCCGCATGGCCCCTGACCGGCTCGGTCCGGACGAGGACACCGTGCGCAACACCGTGCTGGGCGTGCTCCAAGGTCTCGGGGAAGGCTTCCGTCAGCTCGCTGCGCACTCGATCGCCGGGCACGCGGTGATCGTCGTCGTCATCCAGCGGATCGCCTTCGGGGCGCTCACGGTCCTGGCGTTGCTCCTGCTGCGCAACACCCTCAACTCCGCGAGCGACCCCGACGCCGCCCTCGGCCAGTTCGCCTTCGTCACCGCTGCAGCGGGGCTCGGCGCGCTGCTCGGCGCGATCGCGACTCCCGGACGCGTACGCCGCATGGGCTACGTGCCCTGGACGGTCGTCGCTGTCGCGCAGGCCGCGCCGCTGGTCGCCGTCGGCGTCCTTGCCGGGATGTACCTCCCGGCCCTGTGGCCGCTGCTCATCGCGGCGCTGTCGCTCGGCTTCGCCAACCAGGCATCGAAGGTCGCCTGCGACACCCTCATCCAGCGTGAGATCGACGACGATTACCTCGGCCGCGTCTTCGCACTCTTCGATGTTGGCGTGAACGTCGCTCTCGTCCTGGGCATCGTCGCCGTCGCCTTCACCAGCCCCGAGAGTGGAATCGCACCCATCGCGGTGATCGTCGTAGGCCTGCTCATCGCGGGAAATGCCGCGTGGTACCACGTGATCGGCCGCAAAGCGGCAGGGAGAGCGGTCGCCGACGGCTAGGCTGCGCACCGTGACCGAGACCAGCGAACAGTCCGCACCCGCCAAGCGCCGCATCGGGGCGCGGTCTATCGCCGCGCTCATCGCGCTGATCCTGGGCCTGGGCCTGCTGCCCATCGGCACGGTCACGTACTGGGGCAATCGCACCGTGACGGACTCCGAGCGCTACATCGAGACGATGGGTCCCCTCGCCTACAGCGAGCAGATCCAGGACTCCCTGTCGGTGTTCATCACCGACAAGATCGAGGAGCAGGTCGATCCGGAGGCGCTGGTCAACCAGGTCTTCGCCGGCCTCATCGAGGAATACCCCTCACTGAAGGCGCTGGTCCCGATCGTCGCCGGCGCCATCGACTCCCTCATCGCCCAGGTCGTCGATCGCCTGGTGCGATCCGAGCAGTTCCAGGAGCTGTGGAATCTCGCGAACGTTGCCGCGCAGAAGAGCATCATGGCGATCCTGGAGGGCGATGAGGCCGGGCCCGTGACGCTCGAGGGCGACGAGGTCGTGCTCGACACCGGCGCCCTGATCGACCAGGTCAAGCAGGGGCTCGTCGACCGGGGCTTCGCGGCCGCGGCCAACATCAACGTCCCGCAGGCCGACCGCCAGATCGTGCTGCTGGAGGCCCCTCAACTCGCCCAGATCCGCACCATCTACTCCTTCACCTCCCCGGTGGCGGCGTCCCTCATCTGGGTGGCCGTGCTCCTTCTCGTCGCGGCCGTCTTCCTCGCCCGTCGCCGGCCGCGCATGGCCGCCTGGGCCGGCGGCGGCGCAGCGGTGGGCGGCGCCCTGCTGGTCATCGGGCTGGGCATCGGCGAGTCCGTGTTCGTCAACACCCTCGAGGGCACGCCCTTCGAGAGGGCGTCGCAGACGTTCTACGACCAGTTGCTGAAGTTCCTCTACAACGGCTCCTACGCGCTCATCGTCCTCGGCATCATCGTCATGGCCGTCGCGCTCTATCTCTGCGGCGCGCGCTGGGCTGTGGAGCTCCGCGCCGGCGTCAACAATCTCGCCTCGGACGTCGCCGGCACCATCCCACCCGGACCCATCACGTCATCGGGAGCCGCGGTCGCCAAGTACGCCCGCTGGCTGCGCGTCGCCGTCGCGGTGCTGTTCGTCCTCATCGTCCTCATCGGCAACGACCTGTCCGTGGCCCGCACCATCTGGGCCGCCGTCATCAGCCTGGTCCTGCTGGCGATCATCCAGGTCTGGGCGGCCGCCGGATCCCGCCAGGAGCAGGAGCAGACCCTGGCCTAGGCACCCGCGCGCGCCGCCCACCAGGCGCGCAGTTCGCGCTCGGCCTCGTCCGGCTGCATGGGGCCGCGGTCCAGGCGCAGTTCGAGCAGGTGCGCGTACGCCGCACCGACCTCGCGTCCCGGGCCGATCCCGAGGATCTGCATGATCTGATTGCCGTCGAGATCGGGGCGGATCGCGGCGAGCTCCTCCTGCTCCGCGAGCACCGCGATGCGGTCCTCGAGACCGTCGTACGCGCGCTGCAGCGCCTCCGCCCTCTTGCGGTTGCGGGTGGTCGAGTCCGCTCGCGTGAGCTTGTGCAGGCGCACGAGCTGATCGCCGGCATCGCGCACGTATCGGCGCACTGCTGAGTCTGTCCACTCGCCCGTGCCGTAGCCGTGAAAGCGCAGGTGGAGCTCGGTCAGTTTGGCCACCTCGTCGACGATGTCGTTGGGGTAGCGCAGGGCTGTCAGGCGCTTGCGCACCATGCGAGCTCCGACGACCTCGTGGTGGTGGAACGACACTCCGCCGTCCTTCTCGAACTTGCGCGTCTTCGGCTTGCCGAGGTCGTGCAGGAGCGCTGCCAGCCGCAGCACGAGATCCGGTCCCGATGCAGGCTCGTGGGAGGTCTCCAGGTCGATCGCCTGCTCCATCACGGTGAGCGAATGCTCGTAGACGTCCTTGTGTCGGTGGTGCTCGTCGATCTCCAACTGCAGGCCGGGAAGCTCCGGCAGGACGTACGCCGCGAGGCCGGTCTCGACGAGCACCGCCAGGCCCAGTCGCGGGCGTGCTCCGAGCAGCAGCTTGCTTAGCTCGTCGCGGATCCGCTCGGCCGAGACGATCTCCAGGCGATCGGCCATCGACCTCATCGCGATCAGCGCATCCTCCGCGATGCCGAAGCCCAATTGCGAGACGAAGCGAGCCGCGCGCAGCATGCGCAGCGGATCATCGCCGAAGGACTCCTCCGGAGCGATCGGCGTGCGCAGCACTCCCTGGGCGAGGTCGCGCATGCCGTCATGCAGATCGACGAACTCCAGGGTCGGCAGGCGCACGGCCATCGCATTGACGGTGAAGTCGCGGCGCTCGAGATCGCCCGCGAGCGAATCCCCGAAGGTCACCTCCGGCTTGCGCGACTGCGCGTCGTACGACTCGCAGCGGTACGTCGTGATCTCCAGGTGATGCTCGCCCCGGCGAGCACCCACGGTGCCGAATCGCATGCCCACGTCCCACACGTGGTCCGCCCACCCGCTCACGATCTGCTCGATGCGCTCGGGACGGGCATCGGTGGTGAGGTCGAGGTCGTTCATCGACCCGGGCCGGCCCATCATGATGTCCCGGACCGGGCCGCCCACGAGGGCCAGCTCGTGCCCCGCCTCGGCGAAGCGGGCCGCCAGGGGGGCGAGTTCGTCGGCGACCCCGAGGAGGGTCGCTGCGGGTGAACCACCCCCCGGGGTCGCGGTCGCCATGGGGCGAGCCTAGGCCGCGCGCCCCCGCGGGCCCCCTCACGCAGCGCAGTTATCCTCAGGTCATGGCTGACTCCGGAGCATCGAAGCGCTCCGGAGGGGCGGGCAAGCCCGCCCAGGCCCGGACCTCCCCCGCCAAGAGGACCGCCAAGGCACGTCCGACGCCGACCTCCGCCAAGCCACGCAAGGCGGCCAAGCGCGCGCCGCGCATGCCGAAGGTCGAGGAGACCTCCGCGGGCGGGCTCGTGGTCGATCGCACGGGGGACCTCATGCGCGCGGCCCTCATCGCCCGGCACGACCGGCGCGGGCGCCTGGTCTGGTCGCTGCCCAAGGGGCACCTGGAGGCGGGCGAGACGCCCGAGGATGCCGCGATCCGCGAAGTGGAGGAGGAGACCGGGATCCGCGGGCGCGTCCTCGCACCACTCGGGGTGATCGACTTCTGGTTCATCGCGGAGAACCGGCGCATCCACAAGACCGTCCATCACTACCTGATGGAAGCCTCGGGGGGCGAACTGTCGGACGAGGATGCCGAGGTGGTCGAGGTCGCGTGGTTCCCGCTCACCGATCTGCGTGAGCGGCTCGCGTACGCGGACGAGCGCCGGCTGCTCGATCGGCTGCCCGACCTCCTCGCGGACGCCGGGTGACCCTCGGGACCAGGCGCTTCATCGCGAGGGCGATCCCCGCAGTGATCGGCGCGCTCCTGCTCGTCGCCATTCCCTCCACCGCCCACGGCGACGACGCACCCTCCCCCGTGCGGGTCACCATCACCGGCCTGGCGCCGGTGGCCCTGGGATCGAGCGCGTCACTGGCCATGAGCGGCACCGTCGCCAACACCGGCCTGACGCCCATCACCTCGCTATCCGTGCGACTCACGCTCTCCACCGTTCCCATCGCGCAACGGCGCGAGGTGCGCAAAGCCACCGAGACCGAGGGCGGCTACGGCTCGGTCCCCGTCTACGCCACGACCACGGCCGTCATCGACTCGCTGGCACCCGGAGCCAAGTCCACGTACCGGATGTCGATCGACACCGAGGAGCTGCCGCTCAGCACACCCGGTGTCTACGTCATCGGCGTGGAGGCGGTGGGCTTCGGGCCGTCCGGCTACGTGATCCTCGACACCGCGCGCACCCTCATCCCGTATATCCCCGACGAGATCGAACCGGTCAACGTCACGTGGCTCTGGCCGCTGGCCACAACGCCGGGACAGGCACCCGACGACGTCCTGCTCGGCGAGCTCATCCCACGCGAGATCGCACCCGGTGGCCGACTCGATGAACTCATCACCGCGGGCGCCGCATCGCCGGCGATCACCTGGGTCGTCGACCCCCAGCTCCTGCAGGTCGCCGCGGACATGTCCGATGGCTACCTGGTCGACAAGGGCGGGCAGGTGCGGGCCGGCACCCAGTCCGAGGCGGCCGCCGCCTGGCTGCGCAGAGCTCGGGACGTGCTCGGCACGCCTGAGCGCGACCGGCGGTCCAGTCCCCGGGAGCGGCCCGTGTGGGTGATGCCCTACGCGGACCCCGATGCCGACGCGCTGACCGCGGCGGACCTGACCACCGACCTCGTGCGCTCGACCACGGCCGCACCCGACGTCACCGAGCGACAGATCGACCGTCGGCCCGACGGGACCCTCGCCTGGGCCGCGGGAGGACGGCTCGATCGGGAGGCGCTCGATGTCCTGGCATCCGCCGGCGTCAGCACCGTCGTCATCAGGGAGAAGGCCGCACCCCTGATCGCCGACCCCGGCTACACCCCGTCCGGGTACGTCGACATCGAGGCCTCCGGCGGCCGCGTCCGCGCGCTCGTCATCGACTCCGGGCTGCTCTCCGCCCTGGAGTTGCCGCAGGGCAATCAGGAACGTGTCCTCACGGCCCGGCAGAGGTTCCTCTCCGAGCTCGCCTTCGTCGCACTCGAGCCGACGACGCAGGCCCGCTATCTCATCGCGGCCGCGGCCAGCCCGCGCTGGGACGCGAACCCGCGACTGCTGCGCGCGATCATCGCGTCCCTGCGCGGCACCCCGTGGACCAGACTCGTCCCCGTGAACACCATCCTGGCTCGTCCTCCCGCGTCCAACGCGCGAGTCTTCGATCCCGACACGCGTCAGGGTCGGGCGCTGCAGGCGGACTACCTCGCTCGCGTCAGTGCCATCCAGGGCAGCATCGAGTCGCTGCGCACGGTCCTCACCGATCCGCTCCCGGTCACCGCGCCGCTTGCTTCGGCTCTGCTGCGTGCCGAGTCCAGCGCGTGGCGCACGCGTCCGCGCGAGGGAGGTCGCCTGCTCGACACCATCGAGGCGTCGCTGGCGACGACCTCCAGCACCGTATTCGTCGTGCCCCGCGACAACGTCGTGCTCAGCGGGGACCGTGGAAGCGTCCCGGTCACCGTCGCGAACGATCTCGACCAGCCGGTCCGTGTCGGTGTCACGATCACTGCCGAACCCGCGGCCCGACTCGACGCCGATGCGCTGCCCGCCGTGCAGATCGAGCCCGGGCGTCGTGCCAGCCTCGAGGTGCCGGTGCGCGTCGTGGGCGGCGACGCCCTGACGGTGCGCGTCCAGCTCACCGACCCCGCGGGCACCCCCTTCGGCGAGCCGGTCGCCCTGGAGTTGCGCACGACGGCGTACTCGCGTGCAGCCCTGTGGGTCGCCGTGGCGGCGGCCGCCGTTCTCATCCTGCTCGTGATCTACGACATCGTCCGCCGGTCGCGTGGTCGGCGCGCGAAGCCGGCGGCGGGGGCGGCATGAGCGAGCGGCCCGAGGACTCCAGCCGGCCCCCGAGCGGGGACGAGCCGGCAGATCCGACGCTCGTCGTCGCGCCCGAGGGTCCGATCGAACCAGCGATCGCCCCGGCGATCGAGCCTGTGCCGATCCCGCAGGAATCCGACGTCGAGCGCCAGGCCAGCGCCGACACGCGATCGCTGATCGGGTCCAGCGCGGTCATGGCGACGGGCACCGTGATCTCGCGCATCACCGGGGTCGCCCGCGACATCGCGCTCACCGCGGCCCTGGGCTTCTACCTCGTCTCCGACGCGTACTCGCTGGGCAACACGATGCCCAATGTCCTGTACATCCTCATCATCGGTGGCGCCCTCAACGCGGTCTTCATCCCGCAGCTCGTGCGGCGCATGAAGGATGACGCCGACGGCGGGCAGGCCTACGCCGACCGCCTCATCACGCTCGCGGGCCTGGTCCTTCTCGTATTCTCCATCGCGGCCGTGCTGCTCGCCCCGGTGCTCGTCGATCTCTACGCGACCTCGGCCTACGACGACAGCCAGCGCGAGCTCGCCACGGCATTCGCGCGACTGTGCCTGCCGCAGATCTTCTTCTACGGCATCTACGCGCTGCTCAGCCAGGTGCTCAATGCGCGCGGCCGATTCGGCGCGCCGATGTTCGCGCCGATCCTCAACAACGTCGTCGCGATCGCGACCTTCATCCTCTTCATCGTCATCGCCGGCACCTCGGCCGCGGCCGACGGCGTCCTCACACCCGACCAGGTCGCCATCCTCGGTCTCGGCACGACCCTGGGCGTGGCGCTCCAGGCGCTCATCCTCATCCCGGTCCTCATGCGCGCCGGCTACCGCTGGCACCCGCGCTTCGACTGGCGCGGAAGCGGGCTCGGCAAGGCTGGTCACCTCGCGATCTGGACCCTGCTGCTGGTCATCGTCAACCAAGCGGGATACATCGTCATCACCCGGCTCGCGACGCTCGCCAACGTCAACGCCGCCGCAGCCGGCACCACGCCCGCCGGCCTCACGACGTACCAGAAGGCTCACCTGATCTTCATGCTTCCGCACAGCGTCATCACGGTGTCGATCGTGACGGCGCTCCTGCCCGCGCTCAGTCGCGTGGCGCACTCCGGCCGGCTCACCCAGGTGGGCGCAGACGTGTCAGGGGCCATGCGGCTGGTCGCCGCGCTGATCATCCCGATCGGCGTCGTCCTGATGATCACCAGCCCAGGGATCGCGGTGCTGCTCTTCGGCTACGGCGCGGCCACGCCGGATCAGGCGCAGCTCGCCGGCCTCATCACGAGCATCTTCATGCTCGGATTGCTGCCATTCACGCTCTTCTACGTCCTGTTCCGCGGGTTCTACGCCGTCGAGGACACGCGCACCCCCTTCTGGGCGAGCCTGCTGATGAACGTCGTGGCGCTCGGCGTTGCCGTTCCGCTGTTCTACGCCGTCAGCGGTGGCGCGCAGGTCGCCGCGCTGGCCTTCGGCTACGTCTGCGGCTTCTGGGCGACGTTCATCCTGTCCTGGATCCTGCTGGCCCGCAGGCTCGGCGGGCTGCAGTCATGGACGACGGTGCGTTCCCTGCTGCGCATGATCATCGCCGGGTTCATCGCCTTCTGCGTGATGTTCGGCGTCGAGGCCGCCTTGAGCGTCTACGTCACGGGCAGCGACCCGGCCAACACCCTCGGGGTCCTCATCGACGTCGTCGTCCTGGCGGCTGTCGGCCTCGGTGTCTACCTCGCCGCAGCCTGGGCGATGCGCATCCACGAGGTCGGCGATGTGGTCAACCTGGTCCGGCGCAAGGTGCGGCGCCGCTCATCCGGCAAAGCCGCGGACGACACACGTACCCTCGAGGGGTGAGCAATCGGCGGGTAGGCCGCTACCTCCTCGACGTGCTGGTCTCGCAGACCGGTGCCGTCGAGCTGTGGCAGGGCTTCGACCCGACCCTGGAGCGCGCCGTATCGCTTCGACTGATCCCGGCCGACGACCCGCGCGCCGCCGCCGCGGAGACGGCTGCCCGCGGCGCTGCCACGGTCGACGACCGGCGCATCATCGCGGTGCTCGACATCCTCAGCTCCGAGCCCGTCGTCGACGACGCCGGCACCGGCACGACGGCGTACCTGGTGATCGTGAGCGAGTGGGTGGAGGGCCGCACGCTCACCGACATCTACGAGGAGCGCGAGGGCGAGCCCATCGAGATCGATGAGGTGGTGCCCGTGATCCGCCAGGTGGCGATCGCGCTCCAGCACAGCCACGAGTTCCAGGTCCGCCATCGCCGGCTGCGCCCCGGCTCGCTGCTCATCTCCGAGACCGCGGACTTCGACGATCCCTTCACCCTCCTCGGCGACACCAACGTCGTCCGCATCCGCGGTCTCGCTGTCGACGATGCCCTGTGGCCGGAAGACGGGCCGGGCACGGACGACATCGTCGGCATCGGCTCGCTGCTCTACGCCATGCTCACCGGCCGCTGGCCCCTCGGGCTGGTGGACGGGATGTCGCCCGCGCCCCGCGTCGGGGATCGACTGCTGCCCCCCTCGCAGGTCGTCGCCGATGTGCCCCCCGCCATCGACGAGATCTGCATGCGGGCGATCGGGCCCGAGGCGGCCGGCGATCCCAAGGTGGACCCCTATCCCGATGTCGCCGGCGTCGTCAGCGCACTCACGGCGTGGGAGCAGCGGCCGGGTCGGCGCACCCTGTCGCTCGCGGCACGCGAGTCGACGTCCCCGCGGGGAGCCCGACGAGTCCTGCGCGGGATCGGGCGAGTCACCATCGCCGCAGCAGCCCTCGTCGTCGTCGGCGGCGTGGGACTCGCGGGACTGCGACTGGCGCAGAGCGCGGAGTCCCCCTGGGGTGTCAGCGCCACCGGTGCGCCGGTGGAGGTGCTCACCGACAGCGGCGACGTCGTCGCCGTGGACATCGTCGGCGGGCTGCCCGGCGAGCTCGTGCCCGTCGGAGCAAGCGACTTCGACCCTCGAGGCGATGGCGAGGAGATGCCCGAGCTGGTCCCCAATGCCATCGACGAGCGGTCGGACACCGCGTGGACGACCGACACGTACTACGCGTCGGATCTCGGCGGCAAGCCCGGCACCGGGCTGATGCTGGACCTCGGGGAGTCATCGCCGGTGAGCGCCGTGCGGCTCGAGCTCGTGGGCTCCGGGTCGTCCGTCTCGGTCCTCGTGGCACCGGAGCCCTACCGCAAGACCAGTAGATGGACGCGCCTGGCCGGGGCCGAGGGCGTGGGCACCGCCATCGACCTGAGAGCACCGCGGCCGATCGTCGGTCGCTACGTGCTCATCTGGTTCACCCAGTTGCCTCTCGTCGACGGCGTGTACGCCGGGGGCCTGCGCGACGTCATCGTCTTTCGTTGATCGCCCGCACTAGGCTCAGGGCGTGAGCGAGCAGACCGATGCGGAGTTGCTCGCTGCGCACTGCACGGGCGATCCCGACGCCTTCACCGAGCTGGTACGCCGTCATCGCGATCGCCTCTGGGCGGTTGCCCTGCGGACGACCGGCAACGCCGAGGAGGCCAGCGACGCACTCCAGGACGCGCTGATCTCCGCCTATCGGCGCGCCGAATCCTTCCGCGGCGACTCCGCGGTGACCACGTGGCTGCATCGCATCGTCGTCAACGCATCCCTGGACCGCCTGCGCCGACGGTCGGTCCGCTCCTGGGTGCCCCTGCCCGAGGAGGGCGAGGGAGCGGTCCTCGTCGACGACTCCCGGCTCGCCGATCCCCGGGCCGCCGCCGAGAGCCGGGAGACGGTCGCGGAGGTGCGCGCCGCCCTGGACACCCTGCCCCCCGACCAGCGCGCCGCCATCGTGCTGGTCGACCTCGAGGGCTGGTCGGTCGAGGAGGCGGCTAAGGCTCTGAGCTGTCCGGTGGGCACCGTCAAGAGCCGCTGCTTCCGCGGCCGCGCCAAGCTCGCCGAACGACTCGCGCATCTGCGGAACCAGGACGCGCCAGGTGCCGTCGTACCCCCGGATAACGACCAGATCACGACGCGTGGACCGGAAGGGGGTGTGCGATGAGCGAGGAGATCGAGGGCGATCTGCCCCCCATCGACCCCGACCTGGCCGCCTGGCTGGCCGCCAACGCCGCGCTTGTCTCCGAGGCCTGAGCCAACGCCACACCACATCTGGTGTCTCCACGCCCGAGCCTTCGGAGCGTTCTGAAAGAGCTACCCCC
>JALQSY010000499.1 GCA_023264215.1 Candidatus Nanopelagicales bacterium | reverse complement strand
CAGGCGTAAACCAGCACAGGGGCGCTCGATACAGGCAAACACTCAACTACATTAGAAAGGAATACACCATGAAGCGTAATACTGCGGAGGCGATGGGACTGGCAGCAATGATCACGGGCGGGGCCGGACTGATTGTGGCTGCAATGTTGATCATTTTGATCATAGCCGCGCACTGCTAAACCAGCACAAGGGCGCTCACTACAACACGGGGCGGGGCCATCACCCGCCCCAATAACCACGAACGGGGGGATTTATGAGAGGCATCAGTTTAACGTTAGAAGTCGTGCAGGGGGGCCGCATTCTGGCGACATTACGCCAAGATGGCTCGACCGTGGCGCTCAAATCTGCGCCAAAGGATCAAGTCACGGATCGAGGCCGGGCGCTATGCCTGGCCGTTTTGCGGGCCGGGGCGTCAGCACATCAAATCGACCGGAACACCTTTGACTTCACCCATATTAGAACGAACGACGCCGCCAGACAGGCAATGGGCATCTAAAAGGCGTCACCGTTTACAAGCAGG
>JALQSY010000498.1 GCA_023264215.1 Candidatus Nanopelagicales bacterium | reverse complement strand
AGCACGCGAGCAAGCACTGCGTGCCTTCCGCTCGGGCAAGGTGGACGTGCTCGTTGCAACGGACGTGGCCGCACGCGGTATCGACGTAGAGGGTGTTACGCACGTCATCAACTACGAGTGCCCCGACGATGAGAAGACCTACCTGCACCGCATCGGTCGAACCGGACGGGCCGGCGCCTCGGGCGTGGCGGTCACGCTGGTCGACTGGGAGGACATCGCGCGCTGGCAGATGATCGATCGCGCACTGAAGCTGCCGTTCAAGGATCCGATCGAGACCTACTCGACGAGCCCACACGTGTTCACCGGACTGGGTATCCCCGAAGGAACCACCGGTCGGCTACCCAAGGCATCACGTACGCGCGAGGGCTTGGCTGCCGAAGAGGTGGAAGATCTCGGCGAAACGGGTAAGCGCTCCGGTAAGTCCGGTGCAGGTAAGTCCGGTGCAGGTAGGTACACACGCGAGCCGCGTCGAGATGCTGGCGGACGCGGACGTTCGTCGAGCGACGGCCGGAAGCCAGGTA
>JALQSY010000497.1 GCA_023264215.1 Candidatus Nanopelagicales bacterium | reverse complement strand
ATTAGCCGGAACTTCAATGCTGATTTTGACGCGGCTGGGGGAAAGATTTTCTACAGCGCTTTTCACGGTTCTCCTATGACATGTGGATTGATTGAATCCTTGGTCGGGGCGGAGGGACTCGAACCCACGATCTTCTGCTCCCAAAGCAGACGCGCTAGCCACTACGCTACGCCCCGTCGAACTATTGGATTCTAGTGGGAAATCAGGGATTCTCGGAAATCGAGATTGGGCCACGAATTTATTGACTGCGCAAAGGTGCGATAAGGTGATGACTCGAAACACGCAAGTGATTCATGCGGGTGTAGCTCAATGGCAGAGCCCCAGCCTTCCAAGCTGGCCATGCCGGTTCGATCCCGGTCACCCGCTCTCACGGACTTCCCCCGCGCACGTCTGCTGTCCCACCTACGGGGCACCATGAGGGCCACCAGCTGCCGACGATCGGGGAGGCGAACATGCGGTTCCTGCACACCTCGGACTGGCACCTCGGCAAGGGCCTGCACGGACACTCCCTCGCCACGGCCCA
>JALQSY010000496.1 GCA_023264215.1 Candidatus Nanopelagicales bacterium | reverse complement strand
GCCGCAGCATGTCCACCGTGACCATCAGCAGGTCGTCGAAGTCCATGGCCTGATTGGCCATCAGGCGGTCCTGGTACCGCTGGTAGAGCCGCGCGATGCCCTGCTCGGCCTCGTCGGCGGCCTGCTCGGCCAGATCGCCCGGGTGCAGCAACTCGGTCTTCGCGGCCGAGATGCGTCCCAGCACCGCGCGGGGCGACAGCCGCTTGGGGTCGATGCCCTCGTCCTTGAGGATGTCCCGCATGAGCCGCTGCTGGTCGGCATCGTCGTAGATCGAGAACGACCGCTCGTACCCGGCGGCCTGGTGCTCGATGCGCAGCAGCCGCGCGCAGGCCGAGTGGAAGGTGGATGCCCAGAGCCCCGAGGCGTCGGGGCCGATGAGGTCGGCGATGCGCTCGCGCATCTCCCCCGCGGCCTTGTTGGTGAAGGTGATCGCGAGGATCTCGCGCACCGGCACGCCCCGCTCGCGCACCAGGTGGGCGATGCGATGGGTGATGACGCGGGTCTTTCCGCTGCCCGCGCCGGCCA
>JALQSY010000495.1 GCA_023264215.1 Candidatus Nanopelagicales bacterium | reverse complement strand
CGGAACCAAGAAATTCGCCAAGTCGTAAGGGAGAGGAAGCCATGTCGACCGCAGAGTTCGAGGACACCACTACAACTGGGGAGCTCGAGGCGCACTTCGCCGAGCCCTCTCGGCCGCGCCAGATCGAGATGGAGTCCCGTGAACTGAGCGTGTGGTTCGGTCAGCGCAAGGTGCTCGAAGGTGTGTCCATCAAGTTCCCCAAGAACTCCGTCACGGCGCTGATCGGGCCATCGGGCTGCGGCAAGTCGACCTACATCCGCACCCTCAATCGCCTCCACGAGTTGATCCCCGGCGCTGCGTTGGCCGGCGAAGTCCTCTACGACGGCAAGGACATCTACG
Source organism: Candidatus Nanopelagicales bacterium (assembly GCA_023264215.1). Next base: position 187 of record JALQSY010000495.1, on the reverse strand, counting down.
ACGCGAACGTCGATCCGGTGGGTATCCGGTTGAAGATCGGCATGGTCTTCCAAAAGCCCAATCCGTTCCCGAGCATGACCATCCGCGGCAATGTGCTCAGCGGTCTGAAGCTGTCCGGGATGAAGCGTCCGAACCACGACGACATCGTGGAGGAGACGCTCACCGCGGCCGGGCTCTGGAAGGAGGT
>JALQSY010000494.1 GCA_023264215.1 Candidatus Nanopelagicales bacterium | reverse complement strand
CGTTTTCCTTCCCGGCACCTCGTTCTTGGAGAAGGACGGGACGTTCACCAATGCCGAACGACGGATTAACCGCGTGCGCCCGGTGATGCCGTCACGCACCGGAATGGCCGAGTGGGAGGTCACCTGCGCCCTCGCGACCGCTTTGGGTTACGACATGCATTACGACGACGCGAGCCAGATCATGGATGAGATCGCTGCGGTCACGCCCACCTTCGCTGGCGTTTCCTTCGGACTGCTTGATGATGTCGGCAGTGTGCAGTGGCCTTGTAACGATGACGCGCCGCAGGGCACGCCGATCATGCACGTGGATCGATTCGTCCGAGGTGAAGGGCAATTCGTCACCACACCGTATGTTCCTACCGACGAGCGATCGACCCGGAAGTTTCCGCTGTTGCTCACCACCGGTCGAATTCTCAGTCAATACAACGTCGGTGCCCAGACCCGGCGCACGAACAACGTGGTGTGGCATACCGAGGACGTGTTGGACATGCACGAGTCGGATGCCGAAGCCCGCGGGGTCAGGGACG
>JALQSY010000493.1 GCA_023264215.1 Candidatus Nanopelagicales bacterium | reverse complement strand
GAGCACACCCTGGTCGACCAGTGTCGTCACCTCGGCCAGGATGTCGCCGGGCCGGCGGTCGACCTCCTTGCCGCGCAGCGCGGGCACGATGCAGAACGTGCAGGTGTTGTTGCAGCCGACGGATATGGAAACCCATGCCGCGTAAGCCGATTCGCGGGCGGCCGGCAGGGCGGAGGGAAACTCCCGCAGCGCCTCGGCGATCTCGATCTGGGCAGCCCGGTTGTGTCGCGCGCGGTTGAGCAGCGCCGGCAGCGAGCCGATGTTGTGAGTTCCGAAGACGACGTCCACCCAGGGCGCACGGCGCAGCAGTCCGTCGCGGTCCTTCTGGGCCAGGCAGCCACCGACGGCGATCTGCATATCGGGGTTGTCCTGTTTACGGGGTGCCAGGTGGCTCAGGTTGCCGTAGAGCTTGTTATCGGCATTTTCACGAACAGCACAGGTGTTGATGACAACAACATCTGGTTGAGCAGAACTTGCACTGCGCTTCATGTCAGGATCTTGTTCTGCTTCTGCAGCGAACTCAAACTT
>JALQSY010000492.1 GCA_023264215.1 Candidatus Nanopelagicales bacterium | reverse complement strand
CCTCTCCCACATCCGGGAAGCAGACGCAATCGCTGAGGTGGTTCGAGTCTTCACCGACCCCGACGTGGTTCACGTCGACGGTGAAGTAAACCCCATCGCCGACATGGAGACCATCAACACCGAGTTGATTCTCGCTGACCTCCAAACCCTAGACAAAGCCATCACCCGCTACGAAAAAGAGGTGAAAGGCAAGAAGCTTGACGCTTCCGTCTTGCAGGCTGCCCAAGACGCCAAGGCGATTCTCGACTCGGGAAAAACCCTTTTCCAAGCGGGCTTTGACGCCTCTGAGCTGAAAGAGCTCGGGCTTCTCACCGCGAAACCCTTCCTCTATGTCTTCAACGTCGACGAATCGGTTCTCGCCGATGAGGCCAAGAAAGCCGAACTTCAGGCTCTCGTCGCCCCCGTCAAAGCGGTGCTGCTGGATGCGAAAGTTGAGAGTGAGCTCATGGACCTCGACGCCGAAGAGGCGACCGAGCTTCTGCAATCGCTCGGCCAAGACGAGTCGGGCCTCGACCAGCTCGCTCGTGTA
>JALQSY010000491.1 GCA_023264215.1 Candidatus Nanopelagicales bacterium | reverse complement strand
AGATTACTGGTCTCGAGCTTCCCGCAGATGCTGCTGAGCTGCTCACCGACCAGAAGCTCGCTGAAGAAACCTTCATCATGTGGGACCTCATTCACGACCGCACCCACATGAGCGGTGACCTGCCCTTCGATCCCTTCATGATCAAGCAGCGCATGCCCTTCTTCCTCTATGGCTTGGAAGAGCTTCGTTGCGATCTCACCGCATTCCGTGAGTGCGTCAAGATCGAGCGCGGTGGATCTGCAGATCCTGAGACCCGTCACCACGCACGACTGGTTCAATACGCAGTGGTCTTCGACCGCATCTTCCGCTTTGCCATGACAGGTACTCGTACCCGCAACTACGACGCTGTTGCTGGCCAGCTCATGTTTGCTTGGATGCACCAGCACGGCGTGCTGCACTGGACCAACAACAAGCTCTCCATCGACTGGGCAGCTTTGCCTGATGTTGTTGTTGAACTTGGTGACGCAATCGATGAGCTCTACTGGCGCTCGATTGACCGTCCCAAGATTGCTCACTGGCTTGCTGCTTA
>JALQSY010000490.1 GCA_023264215.1 Candidatus Nanopelagicales bacterium | reverse complement strand
CCGCGAGCCGCTGGCGGCTCGCTATGGGCTGGGTGGCAGCCAGACGAAGCTGCTCACCTCCGTGCCGTTCCGGTTGCGACTGCGCAGCATTGAGCGTGGACCGTTCCAGGCCGGGCTCGACCTGGAGCTGGCCGTCGGCCGGGATCGCTCCCCCTGGGCTGTGCTGCTGCGCGATCTGCGCAGGGGCCTGCTGAACCAGAACCTTCAGGAGGCACCCGCCCAGCTCGGAGGGACGACCCCCGGTCCCCGCTCCCAGACCCTGCCTGCAGCCCGCTTCCTGCGGGACGATGGCGCCGTTGTGGGCGGCTGGCGCTGGCAGTCGAGCCGGACGGGCGAACCCCAGCTGCATCTGTTCCTCGGGCCTGCTCCCGCACCTGCCACGGCTGCAGTGCCGGCCAGCGCCATGGGGTCAACGCTGCAGCTGGTGATGCTTCCCGCCGCCCTCAACCGCCTGGGCCTGATGCCGGTGGGGTTGCCCCAGCTGGTGCGCGCAGCCGACCAGTTGGTTCTCAGCCTCAGCCCGGCCAACCA
>JALQSY010000048.1 GCA_023264215.1 Candidatus Nanopelagicales bacterium | reverse complement strand
ACTTCCGCGGCAGGGCTGCGCTGGAGAAGCTGCGCGCGGATCGCACCAGTCGCCTGGTCCCCATTCGCGTCGACGACGCCACTCCACGCCTGCACGGCAGTGAGCCGGTCTACAAGGACGGCACGTGGGTCGGCTACGTCCAGGTCGGTGGCGTAGGCCACACCCTGGGCACGTCCGTCGGGCTCGCCACCGTGGACAACGCCGACGGCGTGACCGCGGAGTGGCTCGGCAGTGGCGGGTTCGAGGTGGTCATCAACGGCACGTCGTACCCGGCAACGCTGCAGTTCGCGCCCTTCTACGACCCTGAGCGCACGCGAGTCCGCTAGTGGCCATGGAGCCGCGTCACGCGATCCTGTTCGAGCCCGTCCGGATCGGTCCCAAGACGCTGCCCAATCGCTTCTACCAGGTGCCGCACGCCACCGGATTCGGCTCCATCAAGCCGAGGACCCAGGCGGCATTCCGCGGAATGAAGGCCGAGGGAGGCTGGGGCGGTGTCTGCGTCGAGTACGCACCGGTGTCCACCGACTCTGAGGAGAGCCCCGCGGTAGCGGCCGAGATCTGGGATGACCTCGACGTGGCCAATCTGCGGCTGACCGCCGACGCAGTGCATGCCCACGGGTCCCTCGCGGGGATCGAGCTCTTCCACGGCGGTGCCGTGAGCGTCAACGGTGCGTCCCGCGCCACACGGATCGCCCCCAGCGCTGCCGGGGCCGAGATCATCTGGGGCGCCGGCGCGCGCGAGATGTCGGTCGCCGACATTCAGCGAGTGCAGCGCGACTTCGTCACCGCGGCGAAGCGCGCCCGTGACGCCGGATACGACATCGTCTACGTCTACGGCGCCCACGGCTACCTGCTCACGCAGTTCCTGTCATCGACCACCAACCAGCGCACCGACGGTTACGGCGGATCACTCGCGAACCGGGCGAGATTCCACATCGAGACCGTCGAAGCGGTGCGGGAAGCGGTGGGACAGGACTGCGCGATCGCCACCCGCATGTGCATCGACGGACGCGACAGCCTGCCCGGGGTCCATGTCGAGGAGATGCTCGAGGTCGTCGCGATGCTCGACCCCATCGTCGACCTCTTCGACGTCAACGTCGGCGCGTGGCCCGAGGATTCAGGCACATCCCGCTACTACCCGGAGGGGCATCAGCGGCCATGGATCCTGCGGGTGCGCGAGGCGACGGGCAAGCCGATCGTCGGCGTAGGCCGCTACACCAGCCCAGACCTCATGGCGTCGATCATCCGCTCCGGAGCCGTCGACCTCATCGGAGCCGCGCGTCCGGCGATCGCCGACCCGTTCCTGCCTCGCAAGATCGCCGAGGGCAGATATGGCGATATCCGTGAGTGCACCGGATCCAACGTGTGCATCCTCAAGGAGGAGACGTTCGCGCACGTCGGTTGCGTGCAGAATCCCACCGCCGGCGAGGAGTATCGACGTGGCTGGCACCCCGAGGGGGTGCCTGCCATCGACATGCCCGATCGTGCTGCGCTGGTGATCGGCGCTGGACCAGCGGGTATGGAGTGCGCCCTCACCCTGGCCCGCCGTGGACTTGCTGCGGTCCACCTGGTCGACGAGCAGGATCAGATCGGCGGCCACCTGCGCTGGACCCGCGCGCTGCCGACCCTGGGGGACTGGGGACGCATCATCGACTGGCGCGCCATCCAGCTCGATCAGCACCCGGCTATCGAGGTCATCACCGGTCGACGGATGAGCGCTGACGACGTCATGGACTACGGGGCCGACATCGTCGTCATCGCGACCGGCTCACGGTGGGCCGGTGATGGCTCCCAGCCCGCGACCGACGCTGTGATCTCCGGTGCCGATCACGCGCTGACCCCGGAGCAGATCATGTCGGGCTCCCGCCCTGCCGCCGGCCGAGCGGTTGTGGTCTACGACGCCGAGGGCTACTACGTCGGTCCTGGCATCGCCGAGCTGCTGGCCCTCGAGGGCTACGACGTGCACCTGGTCACCAGTCATCCGGTGGTCTCGCCGGTGTCGGACGGCACCCTCGAAGGCGATTTCCTGCGCCGGCACCTGCACCAGGCGGGTGTCCGCATGCATACCGGAGTGACCCTCACCGACATCGACGCCCAAGGAGTGCGCGGAGAGACGAGCCTGGGTGAGCCCTGGTCGCTGGCGGAGGCCTCGGTGGTCCTCGTCACCCACCGAGTGTCCGATGACAAGCTCGCGCGCGAGTTGCGAGACAGGGGCATGGAGGTCCACGTCGTCGGTGATGCCATGCTGCCGTCCATGGTGTCCGAGGCGGTGTTCGACGGCCATCGACTCGCGCGTGAGATCGACGGTCCCCATCCGGACTACCCGCTCGCCTACCTGCGCGAGCGCCCCGGCGCGGTGGAGTGACGTCGTGGACAGACTCGCGGACACCGGGCTCTCCGCGGCGTCCTTCGCCGAAGACGTAGACGATCCGCCGCCGTCGCGCGCCGAGGTCGTCATTGTGGGTGGCGGCATCATCGGATCGAGCATCGCCTATCACCTGGCACTCGAGGGCATCACCGACGTCGTCGTCTGCGAGCGCCACACCTTCACCAGCGGCACGACCTGGCATGCCGCGGGCCTGATCGCCGGTGCCCGCGGCACCATCACGCTGACCGAGCTCGCCGCCTACGGCCGGCAGTTCTACGCCACGCTGGGCGACCTCAGCGGCCTCGACGTGGCCTTCACGGCGCCCGGCTCACTCAGCCTGGCACGCAATCCGGCGCGGGCTGATGAGCTCGCCTACGCGCGCGAAGTGGCGGACCACTGCGGCATCGAGGCGCGGATGGTCGACGCCGCTGAAGTCCAACGGCTCTGGCCGCTTCTGGATGCCACCGACATCGTCGCGGGCCTGCACTTCCCCGGCGACGGCTACGTCAACCCAGGCTATGCCGCACTCGGACTGGCCAAGGCAGCCCACGCGCTCGGCGTCCACCTGCGCGAGCGCTGCCCCGTCACGTCGATCGAGGTGGACGGCGATCGTGTCGTGGGCGTCGGCACCGACCGGGGGACCATCGCGGCCGACCGCGTGATCCTCGCCGGCGGCCTGTGGACCCGCGACCTGGCCGCGACGGTCGGCGTCGCCGTCCCCCTGTACGCCGCGGAGCATGTCCACGTGCGCTCCGCCCCACTGGCGGCCGACGTCACCGGGCTGCCGGTGCTGCGCGATGTCGACAACAGCTACTACATCCGACCCGAGGGTGATGCCCTGCTGCTCGGGGCCTTCGAGCCGCGGGGGCTGCCACGCGCGGTGGAGGGCATCCCCTCCGATGGTCACGCGACATTCGCACCGAACTGGGAGCACATCGCTGACATCAAGGCGGCGGCCGAGCGCGCCGTGCCGGATCTTGCCGCGGCAGGCTACGACCGCTTCATCAATGCGCCCGAGAGCTTCACCCCCGACACGGCTTTCATCGTGGGCGAGACGGCCGAGATCGACGGGCTCTTCGTGGCTGCGGGGATGAACTCCCAGGGCATCATCTACGCGCCGGGGGTCGGTCGCGAGATCGCGCGCTGGGTCCGCGCGGGCCACCCGTGCTTCGACTCCAGCGCTGTCGACGTCACGCGCTTCTCGCCGCATCAGGCGAGCCGCCGGTATCTGCACGAGCGCACGCGCGAGAGCCTCGGTCGCCTGTACGCGATGCACTGGCCGGGCTATCAGTCCGAGACGGCCCGCGGGCTGCGTCGCATGCCCCTGCACGAGCGGCACATCGCCCACGGTGCGGTGATGGGCGAGCTTCAGGGCCTCGAACGGCCGCTGTGGTTCGGCGCCCCCGCGCTCGCGGAGGCGTACGACTTCCGCCGGCCCGGCTGGCATGACGTCGTCGGCCGAGAGCATCGCACCGTGCGCGAGGCGGTCGGCATCATCGATCTGAGCGGCTTCGCGAAGTTCGAGGTGAGCGGTCCCGGCGCGCTCGATGCCCTGCAGTACGCCGCGACAGCCGATGTCGACCTCGGGATCGATCGGGCGACGTACACGCTCTTCCTCAATGACGGCGGCGGGATCGAGGCCGACGGCACGGTGACCCGCCGCGGCCCCGATCGCTTCTGGGTCGTCACGCCGACGTCGAGCAGGCAGCGCATGCAGGGACTGCTGCGTCGGCGGCTCAGTGGCCACGCTGCCACGGTCGTCGATCGCACCTCGGGCACGGCGGTCCTCGGGGTGTTCGGACCGCGCAGCCGCGAACTCCTGGCTCGCGTCTCACCCGACGACTGGTCCGCAGACGCGCATCGTTATTTCGGCGGCAGACGCGTGGAGATCGCTGACGGATTCGCGTACGCCCTGCGCGTGAGTTTCACCGGGGAGCTCGGCTTCGAGATCTACTGCGATGCCGATCTCGCCGGAGACGTCCTCGATGACCTCCTCGCCGCCGGAGCAGACCTCGACGTCGGCATGGTCGGCTATCTCGCCCTGGACTCCCTGCGGCTGGAGAAGGGCTACCGCCATCTCGGCCATGACATGGGTCCCGCGGACGACCCGGTGTCCGTGGGCCTGGAATTCGCCGTCGCCTGGGATAGGGGCGACTTCGCCGGAAGGTCGGCGCTGGACGCGCGGGCAGATCGTCCCAGGACCCAGGTCCTGCACGTCGCGCTCCGCGATCCGCACGTCCGGCTGTGGGGGGAGGAGACCGTCTTCGTGGGCGACGAGCCGGTGGGCCGTCTCACCAGTGGCGGCTACGGCTACACCCTCGGCCACCCGATCGGCCTGGCCTTGGTCGGCGCGGACGTGGATCCGGATGATCCGAGCCTGGCGGTGCGAGTCCGGGGTACGCGTCATGCCGCATCGGCACAGCGTGCTCCGTTCTACGACCCGGAGGGCACACGCGTGCGGGCCTGACATGGCACACTCGGGCGCGTGACGACGACCCCAGGCACGTGGACGATCGAACCCGGCAGCCCCATCACCTTGCAGACCCACGACTTCCCGACCTCGCTCGAGGTGAGTGCACCGGTGACCGGTGGCGGCCTGCATGTGGCGAAGTCCGCGGTGCGGCTGCGCATCGAGATGTCCCTGGAGAAGCTCAAGGCCTCGAACTTCCTCATGCAGGGGGCGGCACGCGCGCTGATCAAGCGCTTCGACGGCGACCTGCTGGTCTTCGAGGCCGAGGGCAAGGCCGCCGCCCACCCGTGGATGGTCGAGGGGAACGCCAAGGCCGGGCAGGTCGACGTGCCCATGGCCGTCGAGGCCACGCCGGAGCCCGGTGACGATCCGCGTCAGCTGCTGCTCGGGGGCACCGTGACGATGAACGACATCTCGATCCCGATCCCCGGCCTGAGCGGCATCTCGAGCATCACCTTCAGCCTCGATGGGACCGTGTCGCTGCGAGCGAGTTGACCGGCTACGCGCCCAGGGGGAAGTCGGACTATTTCGCGCGCTGAAATGACACCGGGCGGGCCCGGAACTGTCATTCCAGCGCGCAAAACCGATCGGCTACGCGCCCAGGGTCACCTTGGCGAGCAGGACGACGATGCCGATCGAGGAGTCCAGCAGTCCGATCGCCAGCGACCGCGGCCACGAGCGCTGCTCCCGCCGGCCGCCGACGACGCCGACGACGAAGAGCACGGCGATGAGCATGAGCAGCGTGGCGACGACCGAGCCGGCGAGCTCGAAGCCGAGCAGGTTGGCCCCGAGGAAGGCCGCGATCGCGAGCCCACCCACCACCATCACCGACAGCGCCAGACGCCCCTCCTCACGCCACTCCTCGCGCGAGAGCGGAGCGCTTGCGACGACCCGATGGGCTGCGGCAGCCGCCCAGACGTGGGCCACGGCGACGGTGAACGTCGTGGCGATGATGATCACGATGAGCTCGAGCTCGTCGGCGAAGATGCCCTTCCAGCTCGCCGCAGCCACGACTCCGAGGAGCGTGATCGCGGCGTAGATCGCCATGGTCGTCTCGGCGAGCTTCTGGCGGGCCTGCGCGGCAGTCGCGGGCTCGTCGTTCATCCCATGTCCTCGACTCGATCGATCTCGTCCGCGTCGATGATCCGGTAGGCGTAGCCCTGCTCGGCGAGGAAGCGCTGGCGATGCTGGGCGAAGTCCGCGTCCACCGTGTCGCGCGCGACCACGGTGTAGAACCTGGCGCGCTTGCCGTCGGCCTTGGGGCGCAGCAGCCGGCCGAGTCGCTGCGCCTCCTCCTGGCGGGATCCGAAGGAGCCGCTGACCTGGATGGCGACCGAGGCCTCCGGGAGGTCGACGGAGAAGTTCGCGACCTTGCTCACCACGAGCACCCGCTCCTCGCCGCGGCGGAAGGCCTCGAAGAGCCGCTCGCGCTCCTTCACGCCCGTCTCGCCCGTGATGGTCGGCGCCTGGACATGCTCGGCGATCTCGGCGAGCTGGTCGAGGTACTGGCCGATGACGAGGACCTGCTCGTCCGGGTGGCGCGCGATCAGATCCTCCACCAGGTGGGTCTTCTGCGCCGTCGTCGCGGCGAGTCGATAGCGATCGTCTGGCTCGGCGGTGGCGTAGACCAGGCGCTCGTCGTCGGGGAGCGTGACGCGCACCTCGACGCACTCGGCGGGAGCAATCCAGCCCTGTGCCTCGACCTCCTTCCACGGGGCGTCGTACCTCTTGGGACCGATGAGGGTGAACACATCTCCCTCGCGGCCGTCCTCGCGCACCAGCGTCGCGGTCAATCCGAGTCGTCGACGGGACTGAATGTCGGCCGTGAAGCGGAAGATCGGTGCGGGCAGGAGGTGTACCTCGTCGTAGATGATCAGGCCCCAGTCTCGGGAGTCGAAGACCTCGAGGTGAGGGAAGACTCCCTTGCGGCGCGTCGTCATCACCTGGTACGTCGCGATCGTGACCGGTCGGATCTCCTTCCGCGCACCGGAGTACTCGCCGATCTCATCCTCGGTGAGCGTGGTGCGCGCGAGGAGTTCGGCCTTCCACTGCCGGGCCGACACGGTGTTGGTGACCAGGATCAGGGTCGTCGCCTGCGCTCGGGCCATGGCGGCAGCGCCGACGATGGTCTTGCCGGCACCGCAGGGGAGGACCACGACGCCCGAGCCGCCGGCCCAGAAGCCCTCGACGGCATCGCGCTGGTAGTCGCGCAGGTGCCAGGTGTCCTCGCGCAGCGCGATCGGATGGGCCTCGCCATCGACGTAGCCGGCCTCGTCCTCCGCGGGCCAGCCGAGGGTGAGCAGGACCTGCTTGAGATGCCCGCGCTCGCTCGGGTGCACGATCACCGTGTCGTCGTCGATGCGCGCACCAAGCATCGGGGTGATCTTCTTGTTGCGCAGCACTTCTTCGAGCACAGGGCGATCGGTCGTGGTGAGCACGAGCCCGTGCGCCGGGTGCTTGGCGATCGTCAGACGGCCGTAGCGATCCATCGTCTCGGCGATGTCCACGAGCAGGGCATGCGGCACGGCGTAGCGGGAGTAGGTGAGCAGGATGTCGACCACCTGCTCGGCGTCGTGGCCCGCCGCCCGGGCGTTCCACAGTGCGAGTGGTGTGATGCGGTAGGTATGGATGTGCTCTGGCGCGCGCTCGAGCTCGGCGAAGGGCGCGATGGCGCGGCGTGCCTCGTCGGCGGCGGGATGGCCGACCTCGAGGAGCAGGGTCTTGTCGCTCTGGACGATGAGCGGTCCGTCGCTCACGCGGATTCCCCGGCAAGGATCGCTGCGACCAGCGCGGCGACGAGCGCGGTCCTCTCGGGTACGGCGCGTGCGCTCGCCCATTCGTGGTCTGCGTGCGCCCCGTCTCCGACGGCACCGAGCCCGTCGAGGGTCGGGATGCCCATCGCGGCGGTGAAGTTGCCGTCACTCGCACCGCCGACCGCTCGCGATCCCAGGGGCGGCAGGCCCAACTGCTCGGCACACCGCTCGGCGACGCGGGCGAGTCCCTCGCCGGCAGAGGGTTCCATCGCCGGGCGGTTGATGCCACCGCCGATGATGGCCACTCCGGCCTCCGGGTGCGCGGGTCCCCAGCCCCGCGCGAGGTCATCGACGCGCTGCTGCTCGTCGGCGCTCCACGCGCGCACGTCGATGCCGATGACCGCCTGGTCGGGCACCGTGTTGTCGGTCACGCCGGCCCGAGCTGTCGTAGGCGTCACCGTGGTGCCGACCTCGGGCTTGGCCCAGGTCACGGCATCGCCGACGAGGGCGGCGGCCTCGACCAGGGCATTGATGCCGCGCTCGGGGTCGAGCCCGGCGTGCGCGGCGCGGCCGGTGATCTGCATGACGTACCAGGACGTGCCCTTGCGGGCGGTCTTCAATTCACCCTCGACCGACGGCTCGAGCACGAGGACGGCGTCGGCATCGCGCGCGGCGTCCTCGATGAGGGCGCGCGAGCAGCCCGAGCCGATCTCCTCATCGGTGGTGAAGAGCAGGCCCACCCCGTCATCGGGACCAAGGCCGAGCAGCGCGATCGCGCCGATGGCCTGCACCACGCCGACCTTCATGTCGAAGACCCCGGGGCCGCGCAGGCGATCGCCGTCATTCGACCACGGGATGCGCTCGAGGGTGCCGATCGGCCACACGGTGTCGAGGTGGCCGAGGAGGAGCACGCGCGGGCGATCCGGGCCCCAGCGCAGGACCGGACGGCCGTCGTGGGTCTCGATGCGGCCGGGCGACCCGAGCCAGGCCTGCACCATGGCCGCGGCGGCGTCCACCACTCGCTCGCACGATGCGATGTCGGCGGACGGGGACTCCGTCTCGACGAGCAGCCGAACCGCCTCGATGAGGTCAGCCGACCGCGCCTGTGCGCTGGCCAGCAGGTCCGATGTCACCGGCCAATCGTGCCCCATCGCCTCCCGGCGCACCTGTCGGGCTGGCCCGGCTACCGTGGGCGCGTGCGCATCGAGCTGGCGGAGTCGGCAGACCGCCTGACGCAGGCGCGATGGGTCTTCGACCAGGTATGGCCAGGAGAGGGCACGCAGGTCACGCCGAACCTGCTGCGCGCACTCATGCACGCGGGGGGCTACTGCAGCGTCGTCCTCGACGACGACGGCGGGGTGATCGGTGCGGCACTGGGGTTCCCCGCGCGCGATGCGACCGTCCCGGGCGGTGTGTACCTCCACAGCCACATGGCGGCGATCGTCGACGGCCTGCGTGATCGTGGGATGGGCGTGGCCGTCAAGCAGCACCAGCGCGAGTGGGCACGCCAGCAGGGGATTCCCGTCGTGTCGTGGACGTTCGATCCCCTGGTGCGACGCAATGCGCACTTCAACGTCAATCGGCTCGGCGTCGACGTACGCCAGTATCACCCTGACTTCTACGGCGAGATGACCGATGCGATCAACGCCGGCGACCGCACGGATCGGCTCGTCGCGTGGTGGGTCGTGGACTCCGACCGGGCAGCCCGGGCCGCGAGCGGTGAACTGCCGATCTCCCCGACCACGCTGACCTGGCCGCGAGCACGCGGGACCTGATCGTGACCGGCGCTGATGGGGCGCCCACGGTGGGCGAGGCACCTCATCCGAGCGAGAGCGTCCTGGTGTCGCTGCCCGAGGACATCGTGTCCCTGCGCCAGGCCGACCCGGATCTGGGCCTGCAGTGGCGGCTGGCCGTGCGGGAGGCGCTGACGTCGTCGCTGGATGCCGGCCTCGTCGTCGGGGGCGTCACCACCGAAGGCGCCTACCTGCTCGCTCCCGGGGGGACTTCGTGACGTCGATCGACCTGATCCGCCTGCACCGCGTCGACATGCCGCTCGTGCGCCCGTTCAGGACGTCCTTCGGCACGCAGACGGCGCGCGACGTCCTGCTCGTCGAGGTGGTCAGCGACGGCGTTTGCGGCTGGGCCGAGTGCGTGGCCATGGAGTGGCCCGGCTACTCCGCGGAGTACGTCGACGGCGCGATCGACGTACTCACCGAGCACCTCATCCCCGCCGTGCTGGCCGATCGCGCGCTCGATCCGCAGCGCGTCCACGGGGTGCTACGCCGATTCCAGGGCCACCCCATGGCCAAGGCCGCGCTGGAGACCGCGGTGCTGGATGCGTGGCTGCGGCAGCAGGGCTGTTCGCTCGCGGACTACCTCGGCGCCGCGCGCACGGAGGTCGACTGCGGCGTCTCGGTCGGGATCCCGGGCAGCCTCGGCGCCCTGCTCGACGAGGTCGCGACGTACGTCGATGCCGGCTACCGGCGCATCAAGCTCAAGATCGAGCCGGGCTGGGATGTCGAGGCCGTGCGCGCCGTGCGGTCGACCTGGCCGGGCATGCCCCTGCAGACCGACGCCAACCAGGCCTATACGCGCGCTGACGCGGCGTTGCTCGGCTCGATGGATGAGTTCGACCTGCTGCTCGTCGAGCAGCCGCTGCCCGAGGACGATCTCGTCGGTCATGCCGAACTGGCCCGCCACATCGACACCCCGGTGTGCCTCGATGAGTCGATCACTTCGCTCGCGGTGGCGCAGGCCGCGCTTGCCCTCGATCGATTCGATCATCGCCGATTCCTCGCCGCAGATGTAGGCGCCAGCGCCGCGCCGCACGGTCACCTTCGTATGGGCGGCAAGACCGGCGCCGCGCAGCTTGGCGATCTCGTAGGCCAGGATCTTGAGGACAGCGGGGTACTCGTCGCGGATATAGACGAAGACCT
>JALQSY010000489.1 GCA_023264215.1 Candidatus Nanopelagicales bacterium | reverse complement strand
AGGGCCGAGCCCGCCGTGGGGTCAACCGAGTCGGGCAGGATCTGCGAGCCGACGAGGTCAAGAAGAAGCTCGTGCTGTGCGGCGCGCACGAAGGCGCGCACGTGCTCGGGCGCGGGCGCGTGCTGCGCCGCGTGCGCCGCCAGCTGGTACGTCGCCTCGAGCGCGAGCCGCGAGATGTCGGCCGAGCCGTGCAGGGCGCCGAAGCGAAGCGACTGGCGGGCCGTCAGCGCCAGGTCGGGCGAGAGGGCGGGAGCGCCGGGGGCGCGTGCGAGGGCGAGAACCGCGGCGAGCGCGTCGAAAAAGACGGCGCAGAGCTTGGGCAACGCGAGCGCGCGCGCCGAGCGCATTGGCAAGAGCGCTGCGAAGGCGTCGCTCGTCGCGGCCGCGGCGCGCGCGCTCTCCGCCGCGCCCGCGCCCGCGCCCGCGCCCGCGCCCGCGCCCGCGCCTGCGCCTGATTGGCCTGCCTCCGCCAAGCTGGTCAGAGCGTCGGTGAGCGCGGTGGCGAGATGCGTGAGCGTGCGCAGCTGCGCGAT
>JALQSY010000488.1 GCA_023264215.1 Candidatus Nanopelagicales bacterium | reverse complement strand
CAGGCCCTACGCTGCACTCGTGAAGGTCGGCATCCTCACTCGCGAATGGCCCCCGGACATCTACGGCGGAGCCGGTGTGCACGTGCGCGAACTCGTCACGCACCTGCGCTCGCTCGTCGACGTCGAGGTCCACTGCTTCGGCGCACCGCGGCCGGACGCAGATGCCCATCCGGTGCCCCCCGATCTCACCGGCGCCAACCCTGCCCTGCAGACGCTCGGTGTCGACCTCGAGATGGTGCGCGACACCGCCGGTGTCGACATCCTGCACTCGCACACGTGGTACGCCAACCTCGCCGGTCACATCGGGGGACTGCTTCACGGCGTACCCCATGTCATCACCGCTCACTCCCTCGAGCCCCTGCGCCCGTGGAAGGAGGAGCAACTCGGTGGCGGATACCGGGTGAGCTCCTGGGTCGAGTCAACGTCGTACGCCCATGCGCAGGCGGTCATCGCCGTGAGCGAGGGGATGCGCCGCGATGTCCTCGAGGCCTACCCGCACGTCGATCCGGAGCGAGTGCACGTCGTGCACAACG
>JALQSY010000487.1 GCA_023264215.1 Candidatus Nanopelagicales bacterium | reverse complement strand
TGCCATCGCAGTCTCTCCAGAAGTGATCTTGATGGATGAGCCTTGTTCGGCGCTTGACCCCATCTCTACTCTCGCTATTGAGGACCTGATTGAGGAACTCAAGGCGAAATACACAATCGTCATCGTGACCCACAACATGCAGCAGGCTTCTCGCGTCTCTGACAAGACAGCCTTCTTCAACATTGCAGGCACTGGTGAACCTGGAAAGCTCATCGAATTTGATGACACCACCACCATCTTTGAGAACCCTCACGTTCAGGCAACCGAAGACTACATCTCGGGTCGTTTCGGATAACCACTCAACTTAACAACTGAGACCCCCTCCAGATGGAGGGGCCACAGCTAATTAGATCTTGTGAACTAGGAGAGTTCGGTAAGAACCTTGTCGATGATGGCCAGGCCTTCACGAGCTTCGTCTTCGGTAACCACGCAGGGTGGTACGACGTGGAGACGGTTATCTGCAATGAACGGCAGCAGCTTGTTAGCCATGAGTGCAGCCTTGAGCTTGCCCATCCATGCAGCATCGACTGGCTC
>JALQSY010000486.1 GCA_023264215.1 Candidatus Nanopelagicales bacterium | reverse complement strand
CTCGAGTTCGCGGACTTCATCGCCGACTGCTCGTTACCGATCCACCCAGGTGGACGTCCAGTACTGACCAATGCACTGGCGGATCACTTCATGGATTCACCGTCGGCTGGCCTACACGAGCTCCTGGACGTGACCTATGCGATCGTCCCCGAAGCCGTCGAGGGTGCGCTGACGGCGGCGCAACGCCTTGACCTGGAGCGCAAGAAAAAAGCGGTCGCGGCCGTCATTCGCCAAGCAGTGGCGGTCGCTTCCGGCGTAGGCGCGGCCCCGATCCCGTTCGCTGACGCCGCGCTGCTCGTCCCGAATCAGGTGACGATGATCGCGCGCATCACGGCGGCCTACGGTCTGCCCGCGAGTACTTCGCGCACGATGGCGATCGCCGGGTCGATCGTGCTCACCGGGGGTGCGACCATGGCCGGGCGCTACGCGGTCACGAACCTCCTCAAGTTGATCCCGGGAGGGCAGATCGCAGGCTCGGCCATCTCCGCCACCGTGGCGGGAGCCTTGACCAAGGCGGTCGGCGTGGCATGGTCCC
>JALQSY010000485.1 GCA_023264215.1 Candidatus Nanopelagicales bacterium | reverse complement strand
GTTCCGCCAGCCTCTTCGAGAGCAGCCTTGGCCTTCTCAGCGGTCTCCTTGTTGGCTCCTTCGAGCACAACACCGGGAGCGCCGTCAACGAGTGCCTTGGCCTCACCGAGACCGAGGTTGGTGAGTGCGCGCACCTCCTTGATGACCTGAATCTTCTTGTCACCGGCAGCCTCGAGAACAACGTCAAAAGAGTCCTTCTCTTCAGCGGCTCCGCCTGCGTCGCCACCAGCAGGTGCAGCACCTGCAGCGGCAACAGCAACGGGGGCTGCTGCGGTAACTTCGAATACCTCTTCGAACTTCTTCACGAACTCGCTGAGTTCAATGAGGGAAAGCTCCTTGAAGCCTTCAATGAGCTCATCGGTTGAGAGCTTGGCCATGATTTCTCCTTAGTTTCTTTTCTTGACTGAATACCGCTGGGACTAACCAGCGGACTCTTGCTTCTGGCGAAGGGCGTCGACGGTGCGAGCGGCCTGCGCCAAGGGGGCATTGAACATGTATGCAGCGCCAAACAGCGAAGCCTTGAAGGCCCCTGCGA
>JALQSY010000484.1:296-537 GCA_023264215.1 Candidatus Nanopelagicales bacterium | reverse complement strand
TTCAGCTCCCGGATCACGTCGAGCACGCCACCGATGAGCTCCGGGTCGAGCGCGGCGGTCACCTCGTCGAGCAGCAGCACGTCCGGGTTCGTCGCGAGCGCGCGCACGATGGCGACGCGCTGCTGCTGGCCGCCGGAGAGCTGCTCGGGGAAGGACCGCTCGAAGCCGGCGAGGTCGAGCCGGGCGAGCAGGTCGTGCGCGCGCGCCTCCGCCTCGTCGCGCGCGACGCCGTGCACGCGGC
>JALQSY010000484.1:0-277 GCA_023264215.1 Candidatus Nanopelagicales bacterium | reverse complement strand
ATGCCGACGCGCTTGGAGAGCCCGTTGCGGCCGAACGACGCGTCGGCGATGTCGACCCCGTCGAGCAGGATGCGGCCGTGGTCGAACGCGACCAGACGGTTGATGCAGCGCAGCAGCGTCGACTTCCCCGATCCCGACGCGCCGATGAGGCAGACGACCTCGTGCTCGGCGACGTCGAGGTCGACCTCGTCGAGCACGAGCCGCTGGCCGTAGTACTTCGTGAGGTCGTCGATGCGGACCTTCGGCATCGCAGCCGTCGCCGGCGCGCTCATCGGGT
>JALQSY010000483.1 GCA_023264215.1 Candidatus Nanopelagicales bacterium | reverse complement strand
GCCGCAGGCCGTGACGGCGAGCATCGCCGCTGCGGCCACGGCCGCCAGTCGAATGGTGCGGAGCTTTCTCATCGTGCCTCCCGATCGGTTGGTTCCCGAGATGTGCGCAGGTCTGGTCTGCGCGGGGTCAGTGCTTGAGGATCTTGTCGAGGAAGTCGCGGGCGCGCTCGCTCTGCGGGTTCGTGAAGAACTCCTCCGGGGTGTTCTGCTCCACGATGCGACCGTCGGCCATGAACAGGACCCGATCGGCAGCGGTCCGGGCGAAGCCCATCTCGTGGGTGACCACGACCATCGTCATGCCGCCCTGGGCGAGCTAGACCATGGTGTCGAGGACCTCCTTGATCATCTCCGGGTCGAGCGCAGAGGTCGGCTCGTCGAAGAGCATGACCTTGGGCTCCATCGCGAGCGATCGCGCGATGGCGACGCGCTGCTGCTGGCCGCCGGAGAGCTGGGCCGGGAGCTTGCCGGCCTGGCTCGCGACGCCGACGCGCTCGAGGAGCTCGAGACCGCGCTTCTCGGCGTCGGCCTTCGCGACGC
>JALQSY010000482.1 GCA_023264215.1 Candidatus Nanopelagicales bacterium | reverse complement strand
GGCGAGTGAGTCGTAGACGCGTCCACACCACGGTGAGCTTCAGGCGAATGGGTTCCTCGGCATTGATGCGAAGGAAGCGCGGATCGAGATCGGGAAGGTGCACGAGGTCGCGCTTCACCGACTCACGAAGTTCCTCGCTAGCCCCGGCGATTCGCTCGGAGATCGATAGATCCTCCAATAGGCGATCGATGTGCGGAATGAGATCAAGGACCGCGTGATCGCGCTGAAAGCGAACTACATCTTGGGTCACCTCGGGTGTCACGAAGGGATTACCGTCCCGGTCACCACCGATCCAGGATCCGAAACTGACCGGTCGGGCATCCGGCGGCAGATCCACCCCTAACTGCGAGAAGGCTTGTGCCAGGTCTTCCAGCACGCGTCCGAGGGGTCCGCGCGTGAGATCGTCGAGGTAGTACAGCGCGTTGCGCGCCTCGTCGAGCACCTGTGGGCGCTCGAGGCGCAGTTCATCTGTCTGCCACAACAGATCGATCATCTCGGCGATGTGGCGTGCTCGTTCGTTATCGCTGAGATCGTCGTTC
>JALQSY010000481.1 GCA_023264215.1 Candidatus Nanopelagicales bacterium | reverse complement strand
CGCGACGAGCAATGCGTCGCTGCGCCGTTACCTCCACGGGCTACCCGGAGTGGACCAGGTGGGAGCCGAGGGTCGCGCCGCCATGCTCGCCACGCGCTCAATCAAAGCTGCCAGCAAGGAGCGCGCCATCGACTTGGCGATCTCGATGGTGGACCTCACCACCCTCGAGGGCATGGACACCCCCGGCAAGGTGAAGGCGATGTGCGCCAAGGCCCTGCGCCCCGACCCCACGGACATCACCTGCCCGAGCGTTGCCGCGGTGTGCGTCTACGGAGACCTCGTCACCACAGCGCGAGAGGCAGTCGGCGACCGAATTCACGTAGCGGCAGTCGCCACGGCCTTTCCCAGCGGACGGGCGAGCATGGACGTCAAGCTCCTGGACACCAAACAAGCGGTGGCAGACGGCGCCGACGAGATCGACATGGTCATCGACCGCGGCGCCTTCCTCTCTGGCAACTACGGCAAGGTCTTCGAGGAGATCGCTGTCGTCAAGGAAGCCTGCGGCAACGCCCACCTGAAGGTGATTTTGGAAACCGGTGA
>JALQSY010000480.1 GCA_023264215.1 Candidatus Nanopelagicales bacterium | reverse complement strand
CGCAAGGTAAAGGGGCGCAAGGTCTTTTTGCCCTGCGCCCCTCGGCCCTGCGCGTCGCGCGCTCTCTTTATATAGTGCGCGCCTGCGCCCTGCGCCCCGCGCGCGCTGTTATTGGATCGACGCGGAAGGCCCCCGGCGCGTAGACTGTCATCTATCGCAGCGCCGGGGGCCGTGGTTCAAAGCGCTAGCATAAAGGCCAGCAAGACAAAGAGGGTGGCCATAAAGGCCACCCCGGTTATTACTTCGCGGATCATGCGCTGGCCAAGTACTCGGCCGGGGTCGGCACAAGCCGCGTCCCGTGGGCCTCTTGCCATAGCGGATCCGCCGCGACCAGCGTCCCATACCGCTTGACCTCGGCCGCATAGGTATCGCCCATGTCGAACGATCCGAACGTCGCGTCGCTCTTGGCCGCGACCATCCAGCGAGCATAGGCGTCCTCGTTCTTGACCTGCTTATAGGTCTTGACCACATGCCAAACTAGGTCGCCCGCGCGATAGATCGCGTAGGGGCGCATCGTGGGGCGGGATTTTGCGAAAGGGTT